>JAMHVA010000034.1:0-1913 GCA_035904625.1 Alphaproteobacteria bacterium
TACGCCCTTATGCCATATCCGGGGGATCGTGTAAGCGGGCTTGCGGCCCCTGAACAGCATGACCAGCATTTGCGGCGGAACGAGAAGGGCGCTCCATAACAGGAACAACCCGAGCTTCATGAAAGCGATCAGCGAGTGCATCAGTCCTGCTTCCTTTGGAACAGCGAGCGGACATCGGCGTCGGTTTCGCCGGACAGCTCGTTCGGCAGGGTCAGCTTGAAATGCTTGCGATATTGTTCGGCCAGCATATCGGTTTTCAGCACGATGCAAACATCGATCGTGTTGAACTGTTCATCGATGACAGCGCCTTCGCCGACCATGCACCCCGTACGCAGATATCCCTTGATCAGCGGCGGTAGCATATTGATGATCTGGCGCGGGTTCAGCGGCTCTTTAGGGTGCAGGTTCATCTCGACATAGCGTTCCTTGCGGGCCACAGGACGCAACGCCGGCGGGGCCAGATGGTAGTGATGCAGGTAAGCCAGTTGCTCTGAGATGGACTCAACATCGGTGCCGTGGAAGCTGGCGCAACCGAACAGGATTTCAATTTTATGTTCGATGACAAAATTGGCGATCCCTTGCCACAGCAGTTGCAGGACGGCGCGTGTCCGGTATTCCGGCAGGACGCAGGAGCGTCCCAGTTCCAGCATGTTCAGCCCGCAATTATGCAGGGGGGTAATGTCATATTCCGCGGATGAGTAGAAACCGCCGACTTTGTTCGCGGCTTCCTGACGGATCACGCGGTAGGTGCCGACGATTTTGGGATTGTTTCTTCCGCCGGTGTTATCGACGACGATCAGGTGATCGGCCACGACATCGTACGGATCGGCATCACGCTTCAGGCGCGCCATTTCCGGGTCGGCCTTGGCCCCGTATTCCTCATAAAAAACCTTGTAACGCAGTTCCTGCGCCGCCCGGATTTCGTCCTCGGTCTGGGCGCGGCGGATCTCGATAGGTTCCGGCCTGTGCAACGGGGTGATGATCATGGCCGCTTTATAGCGTGCGGGGGTGGATATGGCAAGGCGGGGGCAAGGCAAGAGGGGGAAAATTTAGCCTAGGCAACACTTTTGCATATGGATTAAACTGGAGGGAGACAGCAAAGGTGCGATATGGATAAAAAATCCCCCCGATCCGGGAGCAAGGCCGAATCTCTGGCGGATCCAAGGCTTCAGGCGGGCTGGTTTGAACGTGTGCGCGAGGCGCATCAGACGGAAACGGCAGAGGACTATGTCGAACTGATTGCCGACCTGATCGATGCCCAGGGCGAGGCCCGCGTGGTCGATCTGGCTTCGCGGCTGGGTGTGTCCCATGCCACCGTGAACAAGGTGATTGGCCGCCTGAACCGTGACGGCCTTGTCAACAATCAGCCCTATCGTTCGTTATTCCTCACCGATGAGGGGTGGGCACTGGCGCGCCGCTGCAAGGAACGTCATCAGGTCGTTCTGGATTTTCTGCTGGCGCTGGGGGTGTCGCCCGCGACGGCGGAAGCCGATGCGGAAGGGGTCGAGCATCATGTCAGCGCGGAAACGCTGGCAGCGTTTCAATCGTTTATCGATCAGAAAAAATGACCAGACCTGTATCCGTATTATTTGTATGTACCGGGAATATATGCCGGTCGCCGACGGCGGAAGGGTTGTTCCGCGAATATGTTCGCTGTGCTGGGATTGAGTCGTCATTCCGGATCGATTCCGCCGGTACGGGCGGCTGGCATCATGGCGAAGCGCCCGATCCGCGTTCGGTGATGACGGCGATGAAGCGCGGGCTGGATATTTCCGGCCTGCGTGCGCGGCAGTTGCTTGCAAAAGATTATAATGATTTTGACTTTATGATCGCGATGGATCGAACGCATCTGGCGCATATGGAGCGGCAATGTCCGGCAGGGGCAGTAACTTCTATGTCGCTGTTGCTATCTC
>JAMHVA010000035.1:0-7582 GCA_035904625.1 Alphaproteobacteria bacterium
ATTGCGCCCTTCATGCCTTTGTCCGCTGGCGTCAGGACCAGTTCCGCACCCAGAAGCGCCAGCATCTTGCGACGTTCGATGGACATGCTTTCCGGCATGGTCAGGATCAGGCGATAGCCCTTTGATGCTGCGACAAACGCCAGTGCAATCCCAGTGTTGCCGGATGTCGGTTCAATCAGAACGGTCTTGCCCGGGGTGATCTTGCCCGCCTTCTCGGCGGCGTCGATCATGGCTGCGCCAATACGATCTTTCACGGAAGACAGCGGATTGAAAAATTCAAGCTTGGCGACGAGATCGGCTTTAATACCGTATTTTTCGGAAAATCTTTTGAGGCGCACGAGCGGCGTCGCGCCAATCGTGTCGATTAGTGAGTCATAAATTTTTCCGCGGAATTCCGCCATATCCAGCCCCTGTCTCTAGAAATAACTCTAAAGACTTAGCATTTTGCTGCAAAACAGCAAGAGCGGATTAGTTACACATATATTAGTTTTAGTTGCACATGGGCTTTGTGGTCGGGTGCGACGGATAGAATGTCGCGGCCCATTTCTTGATATCGTCCTGCGACATGGCAGAAACTTTCTCGATGCGACCGGCGTAATGCTTGCAGAATTGATCGGGGCGCATGCGGGCCGAGTCATTTGCGATCTTGTTCGCAAAGATCGTGCGCATGGAGTTCAGCTGACCTTCCGGGTCGGCATACCCCGCACGACGGAAATATTCCATCAGCTTTGTTTCATAAGCCGCGAACAGTTTTAAGTTTTCATTCGTGATATGGCGATATTCTGAATAAAGATTTTTGCCGTTCGCCTTGTACAGATGCTGGCAGTTCAGCCCGATGACCATCAGTTCGCTGTGAATACGGATCCCTTGTTCGGCCTCCGCTTCCGGCCTGGTGTAGCATTTGTTGCCCGAGGCCTGCGCAGCCCCCGTCAGGACCACAGAAAGAACCAAAGCCAGAAGAATTTTGCGAAGCATTATGCTGCCACCGGTGTCAGTAAAGGTTTTCCATCAAAATGCGCCATCAGGTTTTCAAGAACCAAATGGCCCATTTTCGTTCTGGTTTCAACGGTTGCCGTTCCCACATGAGGCAAAAGGACAACGTTATCCATAGAATAAAGCGCTTCCGGGACATGGGGCTCGTTTTCAAAAACATCGAGCCCGGCCCCCGCGATGGCCCTGTTCCTCAGGGCGATCAAAAGAGCATCTTCATCTACGACAGAGCCCCGGGAAACATTGATCACGTATCCTTGAGGCCCCAGTGCCCGCAGGACATCCGCATTCACCAGATGGCGGGTATCCGCCCCGCCTGCGACGCTTAATATCATAAAGTCACTGTCTTCCGCCAGCTTCACGAGATCGGGATAATAACTATAAGGAAATTCAGGTCTTTCCTGCCTTCCGTAATAGATTACATTTGTATCGAAGGCCGCAGCGCGGCGGGCAATTGCCTGCCCGATCCGGCCCAGACCGACGATTCCGACCGTCTTGCCCGTCAGGGAATTCCCGAGCGGCATCGGGCCGTTTGCCCATTTTCCAACACGGACATAGGCATCCCCTTCCACCACCCTGCGCGCGCAGGAAAGCAGCAGGGCCAGCGCAATATCCGCCGTGTCGTTCGTCACCAGTTCCGGCGTGTTGGTTACGACGATATGGCGTTCACGCGCGGCATCAAGGTCAATGTTGTCCACACCGACACCGTACTGGCAGATGATTTCAAGATTGGGCAGTGCCTCGATCAGCTGACGGTTTACGCGGCGCGTGAAGCTGGTCAGGATCGCGACAATATCGTTGCGGTGCTGCTGAAGGATCGCTTCGGGGTCCGGTTCCTTTGTCAGGCGGATAATCCTGAAGTCCTGTTCCAGCACGTCGAGCTGTGCGGGCATCAGTCCGCCGAGATGAAGAATGGTTTTGGTCATGCCGATCAATATACACCCTAAATCATCGGATGGCTCGACACGACGCTCAATCTGTTCCCAACTTTTACGATCACGACATATTCGCTGGGTTTGTCCAGATTTTCAGCCCAGTAAGATGTGTCCTCCGTCATGTCATAAGGCATGACAGCGCTTTCTTCCGCACTTTTGCCCGCTTCGTGGAACGGCAGAGCGATTTTTACGCCGTTGTAAATCATGTGTCCGGTTGGCTTGGTCATCGTTTTAATCCTATTTGAGTTTTCTGCTGCCGTTTTAGCAAGTCACAATAATTATGTCAAAATTATCCATTTCCTTGATCTGCAAGGCCTTGCCATGCTTTAACCCTGCCCATGAGCCAGAACACGCAAAAGAAGCTGTATATCAAGACCTGGGGCTGTCAGATGAACGTCTATGACAGCCGCCGGATGGCCGACATTCTGTCGCCGCTGGGTTACAGCCAGTCCGACAACCCGGATGATGCCGATATGGTCATCCTGAATACCTGCCACATTCGCGAGAAAGCCACGGACAAAGTGTTTTCCGATCTGGGCCGCATTCGCGACATGAAGGAAGAAAAAGCCGCGCGCGGCGAGAAGATGCTGATCGCAGTTGCCGGATGCGTGGCACAGGCCGAAGGCGATTACATCATGGATCGCGCAAAGTATGTGGATATGGTCTTCGGCCCGCAGACCTATCACGAATTGCCCGAGATGATTATCCGGGCGACCGGTGAGCGCGTGGTGAACACCGAACTGACCACTGTTTCCAAATTTGATGCCCTGCCCGAGGAAAGCCTGCCGCAAGGCGTGACCGCGTTCCTGTCCATTCAGGAAGGATGCGACAAGTTCTGCACGTTCTGTGTCGTGCCTTATACACGCGGTGCTGAATATTCACGCCCCGTGCAGCAGGTGATCGACGAAGCCCGACGCCTGCGCGATAAGGGCACCAAGGAAATCACGCTGCTGGGCCAAAACGTCAATGCCTATCACGGTATTGCGCCGAATGGCCGCCCGATGGGCCTTGCCGATCTGATTGCAGCGATTGCCGAGGTTGATGGTATTGAACGCATTCGTTACATGACATCGCACCCGCGCGATATGGATGATGCGCTGATTGACGCGCATGGCAGCATTCCGAAGCTGATGCCGTTCCTGCACTTGCCGGTACAGCATGGCGCTGATGAAATCCTGAAGACGATGAACCGCAAGCATACGGCGGATCATTTCCGCGATATCATTGCGCGTGTCCGCAAGGCCTGCCCCGGCATCGGCCTATCGTCAGATTTTATCGTCGGGTTCCCCGGAGAAACCGACAAGCATTTTGAAGAACTGATGCAGATGGTCCGCGATATCGGGTTCACGACATCCTATTCATTCAAGTACAGTGCGCGTCCGGGGACACCCGCCGCTAACATGCAGAACCTTGTGCCTGATAAAGTGGCCGATGAACGTCTGAAAGAGTTGCAGACACTGCTGTTCGACCAGCACAAGCAGTTTAATGAATCGTTTGTCGGCAAAACAGTCGAGGTGCTGACAGATGGTAAAGGCAACCGCCCGAACCAGTTGCATGGCCGCACAGCCCATAATCAGGCGATGCACGTCACATGCGACCCGGCATTGCTTGGCCAAACCCTACGGGTCAAAGTAGACGGCGCGACAGCGACGGCATTAACTGGGGCGGCGTAGTCCGCAATCAAGGCTTATTTGAGAACACATTATCCCAATACCGCCGCGCGGGCTCAGGGATCGCATCCCTTTGGGTTTTTGTATAAAGGTTGGCTGCATGCTCCATGTAGTGATTATCAATGATATAGGCGGATGCAGCCAGCTTGAAATCAGCGGCGAATATTTTGGCGACCCTGTTATTTTTGAACGGGGAATCCCACGCTTCCATTTCAATCAGTCCGTTGACAGCCAACGCCCTGACATCGAAATTTGAGGCTACACAGCGTCCCATAGCATGAGCATAAGAATCCCATTTCTCACCATCCTGCGCTTTATCACTCTCGACCTGTGCCTCTTCCTGACAGAAATCTAGCGTCGCCACAGTGGGCTTATCATACATATCCAGAAGCTCTTTCTTTACTTCTCCTGTATCTGGATTAAGAACGGCTTCGCCAACGGCCCGATTCAATTCCTGACGGAAAATGCGCAAGCCCTCCAGTTGTTCCTGGGGCGTAATAGACGAATAATCTTTATGCATTCCTATATTCGTGGCGTGTGCAAACGGCACTTTATCATGCGCAGCATTCCCGGAAAAGTAACTGCCTAGCGAGCGCAGACCATGGTATAAAACCGGATATACCGAATTTAGAGCAATCCCCGTTTTTCGTGCTGATTCATATTTATGTTGTGCACCATTATCCGCCTCTGTTTCGTGGCGCATACGATCCGCGACGGAAACTTCCATTTGTTCCCGCCTTAGCTTGCCGTCTTCTATAATACTGGTTCCATGGCCATGGCTGCCGTGATCCGTTTCATGTGCCAGCGTCATTGTACGTATCGACGCCCTGTCATGATAAGCGCCCTCCTCATGGAAACGCCGGTTCAGAACGCTTCCCAAATAGAGTCCGCCGATGCCCGCAAGATCATCCGGGATGTGATCAACAGGGTTAACAACTGTTACAAAGAGTCGTTTTTCCTCCTGTGGTTTGGCTACGTTGATGAATTTGTACTTCAGGGCCTGCTTGCTGTTTGCCTCTGCCGCGGAAACGATCTGCCGATGAATAATGCTGCCTTTTTCGTCTCGCGCAGACTGCATTGCGGAATGAATATCGTTCGGGACGAATTTTTTCATTTGCTCCTGCGCATGCTCAACAACTGCGGTACTGGCCGTCAGGTTGTGACTTCCCTTGGGAAGGACATCATTCTGCCCGATAATCAGAATATCGGTCTTGGGGCCTGCCCAGCAATTTTGGGCCGCATACTCCAGAAGCCCTTTTGGGTAGAGCGCCTTTGTTTTTTCACTAACAATCAGGCGGCAGCCTTTGTCGTCAGAAAGAGGTTCATGAACAACCTGAGGGGAGGCTGCTGCCACAAGAGATGCCGCCGCCAGCGTTGCGGCCGCTACGTAACGTGAAATTTTTTCTTTGTCATCAGTCATGCCTGAATCACGCACCCCGCCAGCATTATTGTGATTTGTATTCTAACGTAGAGGTCATAAAAGGGCAAATATTATGTAAATAATATGCCTCTACCCAGCTCTTCCGCAGAAATCCTGGATTTTTTAGACCGAATGCCATTATAAAATCATTAGGATTTTGTGGTAATATACTCATATACAAAGCTTTTTCCGAAGGAGTCGGCCATCGCCAAGCAATTCTCGCAAGAACGCCTCGCATTCGAGGATAATCGTCTGGTTCCCATTCTGTACGGCGAACAAAACAACCACCTGCACAAGATCGAGCATGCGTTTGACGTGGAAATCAGCAGCCGCGGCAACGAGGTCATGATCAGCGGTACGCAGACAAATATCCTGCAGGCCCGTCAGGTTCTTGAGTTTCTGTGGTCGCGCGTGCGCGGCGGGCAAGAAGTCGATGCCCCGACCGTTGATGGTGCCATCCGTTTCCAGATCGACCATTTAAAAAAGTCAGGCGGCAAAATGCCCGATCCCGAAGACCGCGAAAACCCGACCAACCTTCCTGCCTATCACTCGAATGATGACGGCAATGCGATTGTCACGAAGAAGAAACGAATTGGCGCACGCACGCCCATGCAGAGTGAATATATCACCGCGATGAAGAAGCACCGCATGGTGTTCGGCATCGGTCCCGCCGGTACGGGGAAAACTTATCTGGCCGTGGCGCGTGCGGTTGAAATGGTCGAGTCCGGCAAGATCGAGCGCATCATTCTGACGCGCCCCGCCGTCGAAGCCGGTGAACGTCTTGGCTTCCTGCCCGGGGAACTGAAAGAGAAGATGGACCCTTATATGAGGCCACTCTACGACGCGCTTTACGACACGATGCCCGGTGACAAGGTTCAGAAAAAAATCCTGAGCGAAGAGATTGAGATTGCGCCGCTCGCCTTCATGCGCGGACGCACATTGAACAATGCCTTCATCATTCTTGATGAAGCGCAGAACACAACCGCACAGCAGATGCTGATGTTCCTGACCCGAATGGGCGAGAATTCATACATGCTGATCACCGGTGACCCGTCACAGATCGACTTGCCACCCGGAACCCAGTCGGGGCTGAAAGAAGCGATGACCATTCTGAAAGACGAACCGGATATCGGATTTGTTTATTTCAGCGCGCAAGATGTGGTCCGACACAAGCTCGTCGCCAGGGTCATTCAGGCGTACGACAGGTACAGGAAGAAAGACGCCTGATATGTCTGCTTCTGCCGTCAATGTCGATGTGGTGATCAATCACGACGCATGGGAAGCCATGGGTATTTCCCCCGAAGATTTCGCCAACGAAACCGTCAGACTGGCCCTGTCCATGGCCGCCCTGCCGGAAGAGTTGCATGAACGGAACATCGATGTTTGCGTCGTTTTGACGAACGATGAAGAAATTCATGCCCTGAACCGGGATTACAGGGGCATGGACAAACCGACGAATGTCCTGTCTTTTGCCAACTTGGATTCCGAGACCGCGGACGACGAACTGGCCCAAACAGACATGCCCTTTGCTCTTGGCGATGTGATTATCGCCTGGGAGACGATGGAACGCGAAGCCATTGAACAAAATAAGAAATTTCTGGATCACCTGCGTCACATGATGGTCCACGGTACCCTTCATCTTCTGGGCTATGACCATATGGACGATGAGGAAGCCCACGAGATGGAAAGCCTCGAAATCAAGATTCTGGAAAAAATTAATGTTGAAAATCCATACGCGGAGCAGGATTTTGTGCAATAATAGCCCGCATCATGAGAACAGAAGCCACTATGACGAAAGATGACAGCTCGGGATCGGCAACAGATTCCGAGCCTCCGCAGAGTCCCTTACCCGCAAATGCTCCAGCCGCCCCCCCGCATGGCGGATTTATGGATTGGCTGAAGAGCGCCATCGGCATGGAGAAAGCCAACGACGGCAATACCCTGCGTGACCTGTTCGAGGGGTTTATCGAAGAAGCCGAGCAAGGCCCGGACTCGTCCGCCGCGATCACCAATCATGAACGCCTGCTGATTTCCAACGTCGTCAAGCTACGCGAGATGACGGTCGCCGATGTGATGATCCCCCGTGCCGACATCGTGGCCATCGACATCAACACGTCACAGGAAGAATTGCTGACGCTGCTATCGCAGAAACAATTCAGCCGCCTGCCGGTTTACCGCGAAACACTGGATGACGTTCTGGGGACGATCCACATCAAGGATATTCTGGCCACGCTGGCACAAGGACAGCGGATCAATATCGCCGTGCTTGTCCGTGACATGCCGATTGTTTCTCCGGCAATGCATGTTCTGGACCTTATCATGCTGATGCGCCAACGCCGCAAGCATCTGGTGCTGGTTGTCGATGAATATGGCGGAATTGACGGTCTTGTCACCATCGGTGACGTTATTGAATCCATCGTCGGCGAGATCGAGGATGAATACGATCAGGACGACACCCCCGACCCCATCGTCAACCGTGACGGCACAATCATCGCCGACGGACGTTACGATATCGATGAATTTCAGGAACGTTACGGGCATATCCTGAACAAGGAAGAATCCGATGA
>JAMHVA010000036.1:0-6657 GCA_035904625.1 Alphaproteobacteria bacterium
GTTCTTTTGCTTGTGATCACGCTCTGTTTTCTGGGTATGCCGGTACAAGCCGCAGAAACGGTCGTGTTGCTTCATGGGATCGCAAAAACATCGAACAGCATGAAGCCTGTGGAGGCTGCCTTGCGCAAGGCGGGATATGATGTTCTCTCGATTACGTATCCTTCAACGAAGAAGAATGTGCGTGCACTTGCTGCAGGTCTGCGAGAAAAGCCGCTGAATTCAGCATTCTGGGACAATGCGGAGATTGTTCATTTCGTCACCCATTCTATGGGCGGGCTGGTGGTTCAGCGTTATCTTGACCTGTATCGTCAGGATATCCCGGCGCGTAAACTGGGGCGTGTCGTCATGATGGGGCCGCCGAACGGCGGCAGCGAGGTTGCCGATCTGCTGCAGAACATATCGTTTTATCGCTGGTATTACGGCCCCGCAGGGCAAGATCTGACAACCCGGTCCAGAAAAGCGGCGGCGGTGACGCCTTATTACGAACTCGGGATTATCGCCGGAACAAAGGAGTGGCCCTATATCGTTTCCGCTTTTGTGGTGCCGGGGCCGGGCGACGGGCGGGTGTCTGTCGAAAAAACAAAAATGCCGGGCATGACGGACCATATGACAGTTCCGGCAACCCATACGTTCATCATGGACCGGAGCGATGTCCACCGCCAGATTCTTTCATTTCTGAAAGACGGTCAATTCACCAGAAAATAATGAGGCCCCAGACAACGGCCACGTTGATCAGGCTTAGGAAAACGGCGGCGCTGCCGATGTCTTTGGCGCGTTTGGATAAAGGATGAATCTCCGGTGATATGCGCTCGACAAGGGTTTCGATAGCCGTATTGATCAGTTCCATCAGCAAGACGAACAGAACGCTGGCGATCAGCAGGCAATGTTCGGCGGCACTGGCCTGAATGAAGAACGAAGACGGGATCATGATTGCGGCCAGCGCCGTTTCCTGACGGAAGGCGGCTTCTGTTTTAAGCGCATCAACCAGACCTTCGATGGAATATCCGCCCGCGTTGATAATCCGCTTCAATCCGGTGGCTTTGCTCTGGGACATGGTATTTCCTTGTCTGGACCTGTTCAGGACTTTTCGTGCGGCTGGGTGATGTGCAGCAGGGATTCCAGTTCGCTCATGTCCTGAAAATCAAGAATGCGGGCATTCATCACGGTGCGTTTGGCCTGGATGGCCGATTCATCAAGCGCTTTGTTCGGGTGTTCGACGTAAATGCGGGTAATGCCCGCGCCCACCAGATTGACCTGTTCGCGGGCTGTCGGAATGTTGGTGCAGAACACCATGCCGTCGATCAGCTTGACGCCGATCCGTGCCGCGCCCATGACCATGCGATTCATCGGTTCCAGCATATAGGTATATTTATTTTCAGGGTCGCGCAGCAGGGTCGCATCATGCAGCATGCTATAGCCCACGACCGGATGCGAACGTGCCGACAGGCAGTACACATTCCCCGTTACGCGATCACGGCCAATCGCGCAGGCAAACCGGCGGCCATGATGGTGGTGACGCATTTTCTGAACGAATTCGGCAAAGAACTTGCGGTTGATGACACCGTACAGGCGTTCATATTCCAACGGGCTGTCTTGCGCAGGGACGTACCCGGCCTTGATTTCAAGAATGGGTTCGATGCGCTGTTCCTTGCGCCAGAGCTGGTACACCGAGATGCCCGCCTTTTCGCATATCTGCATCGACATGTTTTCAAACGCCGCGCCGCGCCGTGCCGAGAAATCCTTGGTGAATCCCTTATGGTCGATATAGATCGTCTTGATTCCGGCTTCGGCGATATTCTTGGCGCAGTTCGGGCAGAACGGATCGGTGACGCACAGGGATGCGCCTTCGGTGATGGGGGCGTCGATCATGCAGGCAGTTTCGGCGTGCACGGTGCCACTGCTGTCACCGATATCGGTATCGCGCCCCAGCCGGGCCTCGATCAGTTCCGGCCAGTAATTTGTACGCGAAATGCTGAATTCACGGTTTTGCCGGTCATGACCGAAAAGGGTGGCGGCAATCTTGTTAACCGGGTGCGGGCTATCGTTGACGATATCCACAGCCTTCTGCATCTCTTCAATAGCTTGCAAAATCATAAAATCGGGCGGGGTTTTTCTAAAGAAAAGCTTGAACCTTATAAGTTCATCTAATATAACCCGACTACTGCAAAAAAGCGAAGACGGGATTTGAGCCATGCAGCAACTGGACGATGTCGCGTTTATGAAGAGGGCCTATCAGCTGGCGCTGAAAGGCTATAATGAGGGCGGATGCCCGATTGGCGGCGTTCTGGTCGATAATGAGACCGGGGAAGTTCTGGGCGAGGGCCATAATATGCTGGTCCAGGAAGGCAACCCCATCATTCACGGCGAAATGTCCGCCATGCGCGATGCGGGCCGTATGGTCACCCGCCGCAATACCACCATGTACACCACCTTAAGCCCCTGCATGATGTGCGCCGGCACGATCGCCCAGTTCAAGATCGGGCGGGTCGTTGTCGGGGATACCGTCAATTCCGAGGGAAATGTCGATTTTCTGCGGTCGCGCGGGGTAGAAGTCATTGTTTTAAATGACAAAGATTGTATTGCACTGGTGCAAAAATTCCGTGAGGAAAAGCCTGATTTGTGGCTGGAAGACTGGGGCGGCGCGTAGTTTAAGAGGACTGGGCGCCGTTTTTTCTTCACCTGAACCGCAAATATGTGATATGTAAATACAGTTTTTGTTGATACCCGCCTGCGGGGTATATGCGTAAAAGGGTTTTTTGAGTAACACTGATGTATGAAAAGGAACGCCCGTTGATGAGCACGGATCAACTGACGAATACTGAAAAAATAGCGCTGGGTGAAAAGCTTGCCTGGGCTGAGCGACATCTCTGCGCCATCCTCAAAGGCGGAAAGCCCGGCATCGACTCCGCCGACGAAAATCAAGACTGGCTATTTGACCAACTGACCCGCATGCATGCGGGTCATTATGTTTGTACGCCAGCCCATTCATACCTGACCCTTCCGGGTGACGACATCACCGAGATGAAGGCCAAAGGGGCAACAAAATACCATCCGGTATCGGCCCGGTTCGTTTTGACCCAAAGACGCAAGGTCACCGAAGAACTGCTCAACGCCAGCATTCGCAATTTTCACGTTATGGGGTCTGACGACCAGAGTGCGGTTAACGCCGATCATTACGTCATGGTGCCGTCGGGCATTCAGTCTCTTTACCAGACAGTGCAGCAGCTTCAGCGTAATCTGGCGGGCGACCGCAAGATGGTCGTCATCCAGAATAATGACGAAAGCTGGGCGCCGTTCCTGAAGTTTCTGGGGGCTGGCAATAAATCTGTCTGCGAAGCGCTGGGATGCGTTGTAACGCAAAGCCGTGAAGACACAAAGAATGCTATCCTGTTTGGCGGCAAGGACATCGACAAGGATGTGCGATCCTTGTCAGGAAAGAAAAATTTTGCGAATGGCATGGAGTTGCTGTTCGGATCGACGCAGCCTAAAAAGGCCGATGAGACATCGCAAATTCTTCTGCATGAAAAAGTACGCGCCGGGGTCAAGGACGCCGTTATTCCGCTGCACTGGTTCCTGTCGGCGGATGAAATCAGCAAGACATTCGAAGGTAACAGTTTCGAAAAAGTTGAATCGATGCTGACCCGCATCTATGACCAGATCGGGTACGACGAAGTATGCAAGCGCCTGCGTGAACGCGGTTTCGATCCCGAAAGGGTTGTCTTCTGTGCGAACGATACAGGTGTATCGTTTTCAGAGGATCTCTCGGAAGAGCCGGAGTTCAAGGCATCCCATCATGAAAAAATCCCGGGCCGTCCATGGCCGGGGGTTGAGTTGGGTCCGATCGTCGATGCGCAGGGCGGTATCATGAAGTTCATGGCCGATGTAAAATCCTGCCGCGAACGTTTGGGCCGTACCGAACCGCTGCGTTATCACGATACGCAAGTCTATATGTTCTTCAAGCTGGCGCCAAAACGTGAAGACGTCAAAATAGAAAGCTATTTCGGAACGGGAACCGGCTATGTCACGCCGAATCCGCGCCCGACCAGCGATGGTTCTCTTTACACTGAACATTACTGCGTTCCGGATGGCCAGCCCGACGGAATCAACGGTAAGACACAGGCTGAACTGGGAACGCGCTATCTTTATACCGACAGCCCGCAGGCGCGTTGCCTGCGCGCGATGATTCAAGATCAGGACGTGCCGCAGTCGGTGAAGCCTCTTTTTAAGCATGCTGCCGATGATCGTAACCGCCGCAGCAAGCTGCGCCTGCTGACGCAGGATAACTGGGTGCGTGAATCTTCGGGGAGCGGTGGTCCGGGGCTGGCCCGCGTGGCGAATGGCAACGGCTGGAAGCAGTCAGGCCGGACTCATGACGAATTCGAGGATTTCGCCGAATCCGGCGATGCCATTTATCTGGGTGCGCACGGCAAGACTGTGCTGAGTGATTTTGATACCCATCATGTCCGCCTGTCGCTGCTGTTCTGCAAGGCTGGCACCCACAAGCAGATCCTGCATGACTGCATGTACGGCAAGGCGCTGATGATCTGCAATCCGGAACTGAACTTTTTCAGCGCCAACGGGGCAGCTCACCAGAACTGGGCCGACCCGGAAATGGGCGAGAAATTCATCTCTTATCTGAAATCGCTGGACCCGGCCGAGCATCCATGGGGCCAGCAATTGCTGCTCTATCGCTTCTTCCATGAAAATTCCCTGATCAAGCAGCAACCCAAATACATCTGGACGGCCACCGATCAGTCCAGTCTGGGCGCCAAGCTGCGTGAAGCGCGTGATCGTTATTCACCGCATGCGCCGACACGTTATAGCAAGGAAGAGTACGGTTCCGACCGCGAAGACTTGTTCTCCGTTTCGGTCTTGGGATCCGCCAGCACACGTAACCCGCTTTACACCGAATCTGCGTATTATATTGGCTATGAATCGGCACGCGCCGGCATGCATGTTCGTTCCGGCGGCGGTCGCTACGGCATCATGGGTGCTGTCTCGCAAGGCGTGATGGATTATCAGAATGAACGCCCCCAATTTGCTGATCGTTCTCATCTCTCCGCGATCCAGATGCCGCGTACAGTGCAGTTCGAAGGGCTGGCTCTGGACTTGAATGATCTTCATCAGGGCGGTAACCGTTATGTTGCGATTGAGCCGGGCATGGACCCGCGTATGCAGAACCTGTTCCGTTCCGATGTGATGATTGCCGATGCCGGTGGACTGGGAACGCTGGAAGAAATTTATTATTTCCTTGAGATGAAGCGTCAGAACAATCCTGTTGTCCGTAATAAGCCGTTGATCATCATCAACCATCCGCATCTGGGTAAAGACGCTATCCATCTGTATGATGCGTTTCTGGCGGTATTACCAGAACGCGAGAAGAAGGATATTTTCGTGGTTGAAACCGCCAAAGAAGCGATGGATCTGGTTCTGGATTTCAAAGCCAACGGCTATAAACCGGAAAATGACAAAAAAATCGTCAGTTCTCACGGTATCGCCCTGTCGCCAGTCTGATAAAATCTTGCTAATATCCCTTCGGTTTTTTGGACTTGAAGGAGTATTGCCCCATGGCTTCAGTAAGCAGTTACGACGTTATCGTTATCGGTGCCGGCCCCGGCGGTTATGTATGCGCGATCCGCGCGGCGCAGCTGGGGATGAAGGTCGCCTGTGTTGAATCACGCGCGACACTGGGTGGCACTTGCCTGAATGTCGGTTGCATTCCCTCCAAGGCGCTGCTGAGCGCATCCGAAAAATTTGAAGAAGCTGAACATCATCTCGGATCGATGGGCATCAAGATCGGCAGCGTCAAGCTCGACCTGCGCGGCATGATGGGCCACAAGGATCAGGTCGTCACCTCGAACACCAAGGGTATCGAATATCTTTTCAAGAAGAACAAGGTCGATTGGCTGAAGGGCAAGGGTGTTATTACCGCGCCGGGACAGGTTCAGGTCGGTTCTGACACCTATGCAGCGAAGCATATCGTGATTGCCACAGGCTCTGACGTCGTCAGCTTGCCGGGCATCGAGATCGACGAAAAGCGCATCGTGTCATCGACCGGGGCGATTGCCCTGGATGAGGTGCCGAAGTCTCTGGTGGTGATCGGCGGCGGTGTAATCGGGCTGGAACTCGGTGCCGTCTGGCGTCGTCTGGGGTCTGAGGTGACGGTCGTTGAATTCCTTGATCGCATCCTGCCGACGAATGATGGCGAGATTTCAAAGGAAGCGCAAAAAATCCTGACCAAACAGGGGATCAAGTTCAAGCTCTCGACCAAAGTCACGTCGGCCAAGGCCAGTGCGAAATCCGTGGATCTGACGCTGGAAGACGCCAAAGGCGGAGCTACTCCCTCTGACGCCGGGGGGGCGGCACAGAATATAACCGCCGATATCGTTTTGGTCGCTGTGGGGCGCAAGGCATACACAGACGGTCTGGGGCTGGATAAAGTTGGCGTCAAAACAGATGAGCGTGGCCGCGTCGTCACGGATAAGAAATTCGTCACCAGCGTGCCGGGCATCTATGCGATTGGCGACGTGATCGCCGGGCCGATGCTGGCGCATAAGGCCGAAGATGAAGGTATGATCCTTGCCGAAATGCTGGCGGGACAGTCAGGCCATATCGATTACGATCTGATTCCGGGCGTCGTCTATACATGGCCGGAAG
>JAMHVA010000037.1:0-5190 GCA_035904625.1 Alphaproteobacteria bacterium
AACGCCTCTTAGAGCCGGAAGGTATCCCAGAGTTGTCTCACGCCCTGAGTCAGGGCTGTCCCTAGATTGACATAACCTTCAATTTTACCGGTACGGCATGACGCCGGGCTGGCCAGACCAGGTTGAGATTGTGGTACTGGCAAATCCGGGGACGGGGCGGGTTTCAGGTAGTCGATATCCTTGCTGAGCGAAACACGCCGAACGATTTTCTGTAATGCCGGGGGCAACTCGTGATAGGTGTTGGCTGCGAATTCGGTGCCGAAGACAGCTGCGTTGAGGTTGTTCTGTTCCATCTGTTCGGGGGACATAAAGACAGGTTCGTCTTTATTATAATGCCGGGCGTTGTCCATAGTGTAGCCCTGCGGGGTCTGGCGGTAACGATCAAACGCCAGTTCGCCATCTTGCTGGCGGAAGCCGCAGAAGAAGGCACCTTTTTCATCGATCAGGCCGTAACCTGTTCCATGTTCGGCATTTTTTCTGGTTTCGTATTCGGCAATCGCCCAGGCCGCAGCCGCACTTCTATAATACATGGCACCCTCATGTCGTTTGATTATTGATTGTACGGGAATTTGCCACATTGCGCTTTGCCCGTGCAATAAATATTGGTCCGGCCAGCGGCCATGACGTACGGGAAAACCCCAAAACCAGCGGAAAACGGGCTTTATTCCGAGCCGGGAGTTTGCTAGCTTCCCGATTATGATCAAAAAACTCATCAAGCGTGTGGCGCTCGACCACGGATACCTGATTACCAAGGTCACGAAGAATTATGACCGGGAGAGGGGCTTTACCCTTTTCACTTATCAGCGTGAAGACGGCACGTTCGATTATGAGAAATACAAATCGATTCAGACAAAGGGCAATAAGGACAAGCTGCATAATGTCTGGGTTCAGGAAGAGAATATCAAGTTCCTGGCCAGCTACGTGAAGCAGAAAATTCCGAATCCCACCTTCGGCCTGTGCCACGGCACCCGCCGGGGCAACGAGCAGAAATGGTTTTCGGAGGCGCTGGGGTGCCACGTGCTGGGCACGGAAATTTCCGATACGGCGACGCAGTTCCCGAACACGATCCAGTGGGATTTTCACGAAGTAAAACCCGAATGGATCGGCAATGTCGATTTCATCTACAGCAATTCATTCGACCACAGCTTCGATCCGGAAAAATGCATCAACGCATGGATGTCATGCCTGAAGCCGAATGGCGTCTGTATCCTTGAGCATAGCGAAGGCCATGGGTTTGGCGGTGTCACCGAGCTTGATCCGTTTGGCGCCGAGCTGGTTCACATGCCGTATCTGGTGGCACTGTGGGGCAAAGGGAAATTTGGCGTTCGCGAAATTCTGGATGCGCCCAAGCGGATGGATTCGATGAACTACCTGAAGTTCCTCGTTCTGCAAAAGTTCCAGTAATTTTCTATCAACGATAAAGACAACAGGGTCAGGCCGCGATGATTACATCTTTTTATGCAGGCCTGCTCGGGCTTCTGTTTCTGACGCTGACCTATAACGTGATCATGCGCCGGATGAAATTGCGCGTCGGTATCGGCGCGGGCAACGATCCTGTGTTACAGCGGGCGATCCGCGTGCACGGTAATTTTGCCGAACTGGTGCCGATGGCGCTGATCCTGATGTACTTCGCCGAACAATGGGAGACACCGTTCTGGGCGTTGCATGCGATGGGGGCTGTGCTGCTTCTGGCGCGCATCCTGCATGCGTGGGGGTTATCGGGAAGCGAAGGGCAAAGCAAGGGGCGTTTCTGGGGCTCGATCGGGACACACGCCGTTCTGTTGGCGGGCGCACTGCTTTGTATCTATCGCTTCATCATGCTGGCCGCGACCAGCACATAACAGGCGGCCGTCTCCGCGCGCAATATATCCGGACCCAGCGACACAGGCTTCAGTATCGGCAGGCTGTCCGGCCATGATTTTTCTTCCGCGCTGAATCCGCCTTCCGGCCCGATCAGGAAGGCCAGCGGGCCTTGCGCGGGCAAAATATCACCCAGTATCGGCGCATCGGCGCGTTCCAGCCCGATCATGATAGAGATATCTTTCGGCCAGTCACCGAGAACATTTTTCAGAGGACGAAGTTCGTGCAGGCGCGGGATGTCCAGCCGTTCGCATTGTTCCGCGGCTTCGATGATCTGGGCCAGCGTGCGTTCATGATTGATATCGCGGACTTCCGTGTGATGGGTGATGACCGGGTGCAGATCTGTAACGCCCAGCTCGACTGACTTTTCAATCAGCCATTCCATGCGCGCTTTCTTGATCGGCGCGAACAGCAGATGCACGGCGCGACGAGATTCCGGTTGTTCGCGGATCTGGTTTTGCAGCGACAGAACAGCCTTCTTTTTGTCCAGTGTGTCGATAACGCCATGCCATTCGCCGTCGCGTCCGTTGAACAGGCGTACGGAATCTCCGACAGTCGCTCGCATGACGTTTTTTAGGTAATGGGCCTGCGGTTCAGATAGAACGGCAGGGGACCCGTCATTCAGGTCCGCCGGGGTAAAAAGGCGTGGCGCTTTCAAAAGTTTATCGTTCATTGCGGTACATATCGCTGATCGACGCATAAGCCGTTCAGGCATGTGGCGGTATAAGGTTCTGGCGAACATGCCGGAATTTTACTCTGATCCAGTTGCGACAGGCATGTCTCACGTGTTGTTTTTTGCAGCGCCAGCAGCTTTGACTCGATCTGCGGCGTCAGAGCGTCTTTTCTGGCGATGATGGCGGAAGAGCACGGGAAAGGATTGATGTAGAACCCGTCGCAATCGGCATTATCCTGACATTGTTTGGGAAGGTCCTCAAAAAAATCATCGAGCGCCAGAGATGGCTGGACGCAGGTCTCAGCTTGCGACAACAAGGTCAAGGATTCATCCGAGAGTATTTTCTTGATCGCCCCCCAGCCGTTGGCGGGGATGCCGCGATCATCCACGATCAGGGATGTTGCCGTTGCCACATGCACCGCATAGGGTTTTTCGGCGCTGCTGGTGATCAGCCAGATGCTGCCCTTGCTAAACCGTACGGAGCAGCTTCCGGCGTGGGAGGTCACCTTAACCTCGTCACCGTGCCTGGGTTCCCCTTTTACAGTGGCCAGAACCGAAATGAGTGCATCTTTGTTTCCGGTGCCTTCTTCGCTTTCTGCCGTGATCACTTTACCAATGAATACGGTTTCATAATCGCCGATCCGTTCCGTCAGGGGCCGCGTATCGGCAACGAAACGGCATGCTTGCGCCTGTGCCGGTTGAAAAAATACCGTCGCCAGAGTGATCAAGACTATATAAAATCTTTTCATGGTGGCCTCCTCCGCGTATCAGGGGCAATCACGTTTCACCGCCGAGGCTATTATGACCCATACAGACATTAACCGCAAAGGGTGGATTTCTTATCTTCCGCAACGGATGCAGGCATTCGCCATCCTGATGCGGCTCGACCGCCCGATCGGGACGTGGCTTTTGCTGCTACCCGGCTGGTGGGCCATCGTGCTGGCCTCGGGCGGCATCACACAGATGAACGCCTATGATATGCGCCTGTTCTTCCTGTTCGGCATCGGCGCGGTGATCATGCGTGGGGCCGGGTGCATCATCAATGATTTATGGGATCGCGATTTTGATCGCGCGGTGGAACGCACGCGGTCGCGACCACTGGCGGCGGGAACGGTGAGCGTGCGTGCGGCGCTGGCTTTCTTGTGCCTGCTTCTGTTTCTGGGGTTGTGCATTCTATTGCAGATGGGTTTTGTTGCGATCCTGCTCGGTATCCTGACCCTGCCGCTGATCGTTAGTTACCCGCTGATGAAACGCGTCACATGGTGGCCGCAATTCTTTCTCGGGATCACGTTCAATTCCGGTGCGCTGATCGGCTGGGCGGCGGTGACGGGCGCGGTGGGCTTGCCGGCGCTGCTGATCTATCTGGGCGGTATTCTCTGGACGCTCGGGTACGATACGGTTTACGCCCATCAGGACAAGGATGACGATGCGCTGATCGGCGTCAAATCCACCGCGCGGAAATTCGGTGACGGCAGCAAGACATGGATTACCGGGTTTTATGCCGGGGCTTTCATCCTGATATCAGCCGGGTATCTGCTGGGCGGGGCAGGGTGGTCATCGCTGTTCCTGTTACTGGCGGCGTTCCAACTGGTCTGGCAGGTTCGCACATGGAACATGAACGACCCTGCCAGCTCTCTTGCGATATTCCGGTCAAACCGCGATTTTGGTCTGATCCTGCTGCTGGCGGCAGCGTTCTGATGGCAATAACGGGGTTTTCATGAAGAAAAAAATCATAAAGAAAGATAAAGTCCGGCAAGGCTTCTGGAAGCGTAACTGGGTTTTGCTTCTGTGTCTCCCGGCCTTTGCTTTATTTTATTATGCCTATGCTCTGATGTATCCTGTCAGTCCTTTTATGCCTCGGCATGAATCTTACGCACCCTACGAACGGCACGTCAATTTCAGTCCTCATTTTCCGTTCTTTAATTCTTATTTTTTGATGTTACCCGAGAATTACGACCCTCAGACATATTCATATCCGCTGGTTATGCTTCTGCATGGCGTCAGCGCCCACATGTATGGTGGAAAAATTCTCAGAGCGCCCCTGCTGCGCCAGAACTTCCCGGCCATTGTTCTGATCCCGATAGCGCCGCCGGGGTTTTCATGGGCTGATCCGTATGATGGTTCCAGCTTGCGCCCCAAGGCGTTACCGCTGGCCATGGATACGTTGCACGCAGTCATGAAGAACCACAGTGTCAGCCAGAACAGGATTTATGTGACGGGGTATTCCATGGGGGGTATAGGCACCTATGCTGCCGTGGCGAAATATCACAATGTGTTTGCGGCGGCGGCCCCGATGGATGCTTACTGGTCGCCTACCCGCCTGAACGAGATTGATCGCATTCCGATATGGGCGTTTCACGGTGCGCGCGATACGCAGATGCCGGTGCAAAATAGCCGTGCTGTCACGCGGTCGTTGAAAATGAAGGGTTATGATGTTTTCTACACCGAATACCCACAGCACGGACATGGCGCGTGGGTGCCGGCGTACGAGAACATGCAATTCTGGTCGTGGCTGTTCCAGCAGAGCCGGGGATCCGCCTTGTAAGACGGAATCCCTCTACTCTACCAGCGCGCGCAACCGTTGCTCGGCGACGATCAGCATGGCGATTTCCGGTACCGGTGCCTTCTCGACATCGGCGAGGACTTGCTGGACGCTA
>JAMHVA010000038.1:0-3411 GCA_035904625.1 Alphaproteobacteria bacterium
CCCCGTCAGCCCACCGCGTTGCAGGGCTGCCCGGATCGCCGCCGCCCCCAGTTCCGAAGCCGACACGGGCGAAAGATCACCCTGAAACCCGCCCATCGGTGTACGGGCCAACGCTGTAATGACAATCGGATCGCTACTCATTATGTCTTGTCCTCTCACGACTTACGGCAGATATATTGCCACGGGACACAACGCTTCTCCCGTACATTCTCAATAAGATTCACAAAAGCCTGTTCGGGATAATCCGCCTGACGACGCAGCATCGCGTCCATGGCGAACTCGCGGCGACACTCCTTTTTCTCAACAGTGAAACCAGCATGCTGTAAAAGCCCCTCGATCTCTTCCGGGGAAATCAGGAAACTATCGCCCTGAAGGCTTGCCCACGGGCAGGGATAGGCCATATCGACAACGTTTTCATCCGCCAGAATTTCATAAAATCCAAATTGAGAATTTGGTTTAGAAATTCTTGATACTTCATTGATTAAATTTTCTTTTTCTTTGATGTTCATGTTCACATGCAACATGAAGATTGCATCATAAGATGATTTTTCAAATCCGGTTTCCAACGCACTCCCGCAGACAAAATCCACGCGCGGATCGTCTGTTTTCTGTCGCGCTTCATCACAAAATTCAGGTACCAGATCGATGCCCGTCACCCGGATATCATAAAGCGCCGCCGCCAAACGGGCTGCCGCCCCCAACCCCGAACCCACATCCAGTACCTTCATACCCGGCTTCAGGTCCATCGCCGCCAGCAGATACTCCGTCGCAACGCGCCCGCCAATATGCAGTTCGTCGGTCACGCGCTTACGTGGCAGGATATTATGGATATAGTGATCGCGGACGATAGAATCTTTCATGGACCCAAACCTAGCGCCTCTTCCCGCATAAAAAAAGAGGAGCAGCGCAGCAATTCTGAAAAAGCGATTTGACAGAGCGCCCGCACCCTGTTTTTCTAATTCCCAGAACAGGGAAAAATAAATGTCCAGATTAACTGACGGCTTCCGCCGCGCGCTTGGCCGTGCGCCCAAGACTATTTCACAGCAACAGCAGAACCAGCTTCTTGGCAGCACGACGCTGTCATCACCGTCCGAGTCAATTCGCGCGGCGTGGCAGCTTGCAAAGCCATATTTCACGAAATCGGAAGAACGCCGCAAGGCGCAGGCCATGCTGGCGATGGTGGTCGGACTGACGCTGGGACAGGTTTATCTGGATGTAAAAATCAGCAACTGGGGAAACAGCTTCTACAAAAACCTGCAACAGGCCGGGCAAGTCCTCGCCGCGCCGGAAACGGCGGAAACCACCGCCAAGGCCGAGGAACTGAAAGGCGCCGTAAAAGGCCAACTGCTCGAATTCCTGATGCTCGCGGGGATTTTTCTCGGGGTCGCGATCACAAAAACAAAAATGAACCAGAAGCTGCAGCTCAACTGGCGCGAATGGATGACCGGACAATACGCGCGAGGATGGATCAACCCCGACACCAAAGCCTATTACCGCATGCAGATGGATGGCACCGCCACGGACAACCCCGACCAGCGGATTGCCGACGACATCAACATGTTTACCGGCAGAACGCTCGGACTCGGCACGGGCTTCCTGCGCTCGACACTGTCCCTGCCCTCGTTCACTTATATATTGTGGGATCTTGCCGGTCCCGCCTTCGTCGCCGGGGCCGCCGGATACGCCATCGCCTCCACGTACATCGCGCATAAGGTCGGCAAGCCGCTCGTCAGGCTCAATCAGGACCAGCAAAAATTCGAGGCCAATTTCCGCTACAGCCTCGTCAAGGTGCGCGACAATACAGAATCAATCGCGCTGCAGGATGGCGAAAAAGTCGAAGCCCACATCCTCAAGCAAAAATTTGACGACGTTGTCGCCAACCAGAACAGGATCATCAACAAAAACATGCAAATGACGGCGATCAACGCCTCGATCAACCAGACGGCCATCGTCGCTCCCTACATCATCATGCTGCCGCAATTTTTCAGCCGCAAACTCGATCTGGGCGACTTCTTCCAGGGCGCGGGCGCTTTCCGCCAGGTGCAAAGCGACCTCAGCTGGTTCTTCGATTCCTATACGGAACTGGCAGACTGGAAATCGGTGACCAACCGCCTGACCGGTTTCAGCGAAAATATGAAGAAACACAGCGAAACCAAATCACACGCCCCAAGCCCGATGGCAGGATAAATCATGACAAGCACACATGACGGCAGCCTCACAACCGATCTGACAACACCCGCAAAAACAGGGGCAAAGAACAACGTTTGCACGCTAGATAACGGCGCACTCTTCTACACCAGACACCTGTCACTCAGCAAACCTGACGGCGATTTGCTGATCAGACCGTTCTCGTTCGAATTAAAGGCGGGCGAGCATCTTATGATTGCTGGCCCTTCCGGCTGTGGCAAATCAACAATTCTGCGTGCGTCTCATGGATTATGGCCCTGGAGTTCTGGAGAAACAGGAGTCAACAAGGGCACCAGTAAGTTAATCATTGCACAAAAGCCTCACCTGCCCTTAATCAGCCTCAAGGGAATTGTCTGTTATCCGCGTGTCAGCGATGAGTTCAACGATGCCAGCGTCGCAGAAGCACTGAATAAAGCCGGACTAGGCCAGCTTATCCCCGGCATGAATGACAGAAACAAAGACGGCTCCCATTGGGAGCGTTTGTCCGGTGGAGAAAAACAGAGGATCAGCTTCGCCCGTATCCTGCTTCACCGCCCGTCACTTCTTATGCTTGATGAGGTTACGGCATCGCTGGATGTCAAGGCACAGGATGAGTTGTATGGAGCACTGCTGGACGAAATGCCACAATCCGCGATCATAAGTATTTCGCACCGGCAAGAGCTGGCGCAGTACCATAATCGTCATGCCGTGATCGAAAATCGGGAATTCAGCTTTGTTTCCGGAGGACCTTCAACGCCCCGGCGAGCACCCGCCCCGGTCTAAGGATACAACTTGTCCGCACCGGATCGCCGCGCTAGCATATACTTCTCATGTTAAGGAGTACCCCTATGATCTGGCACAAATCCTACACACTGGCTGACCTGCACAACCTGATCACGCACGACAGTATTGTCAGGCATGTGGGTATCGAATTTCTGGAAATCGGCGATGACTTCCTCAAGATACGAATGCCGGTCGATAAGCGGACACACCAGATTCATGGCATCCTTCACGGCGGCGCAACCTGCGTCCTGACCGAAACAGCGGGCAGCGTGGCGTCCCTGATGTGCGTTGATCCGGCCACTCATTATGCGGTCGGATCGGTGATCAGCACCAACCATCTGCGCCCGGTGAAGGATGGATACGTCACCGCGACCGCCCGCCCGGTTCATCTGGGCCGCACCAAGCATGTATGGGACATTCTGGTACATGACGATAATGGCAGGCTGGTGGCGAAGAGCGAAC
>JAMHVA010000039.1:0-5727 GCA_035904625.1 Alphaproteobacteria bacterium
GGGTATTGCCGATACGATCTATTTCGGCCCTGAAGCTGAATTCTTCCTGTTCGACGATGTGCGATTCAAAGTCGATATGAATGAAGTCAGCTACAAAATCGATGATATCGAAGGCCCCTATAATTCGGGCCGTGAATATCCAGAAGGCAACATGGGCCATCGCCCGCGCGTGAAAGGCGGATATTTCCCTGATTCACCGGTGGACAGCACATCCGACATTCGCGCCGAAATGGTCACAGTACTGAAGAATGTCGGCGTACCCGTTGAAAAACATCACCACGAAGTCGCCGCCAGCCAAGTTGAACTGGGTATCAAGTTCGCAACCATGGTCGAGTGCGCTGACAACATGCAGCTCTACAAACACGTCGTATTCAACGTCGCCCACGCCTACGGCAAGACGGCAACATTCATGCCGAAACCCGTATACGGCGACAACGGTTCAGGCATGCATTGCCACCAGTCCCTGTGGAAAGGCGGCAAGCCGCTCTTCGCAGGCGACGGCTACGCAGGACTCTCCGAAATGTGCCTCTTCTACATTGGCGGCATTATCAAGCACGCAAAAGCACTGAACGCGATTACCAATCCGGCGACCAACAGCTACAAGCGTCTTGTCCCGGGTTACGAAGCACCCGTGCTGCTGGCCTACTCTTCACGCAACCGCTCGGCTTCCTGCCGCATTCCGTACGTATCATCACCGAAAGGAAAGCGCGTCGAAGTGCGCTTCCCGGATCCGCTGGCAAACCCGTATCTGGCGTACGCAGCGATGCTCATGGCTGGCATTGATGGCATCAAGAACAAGATCCATCCGGGTGAAGCGATGGACAAAAACCTTTATGAACTGCCTGAGGAGGAACTGCGCAAGGTTCCGACCGTTTGTGGCTCCCTGCGCGAGGCCGTTGAAGCCCTGCGTGAAGACCATGAATTCCTGCTGCACGGCGACGTATTTACTGCCGACATGCTGGAATCCTATATCGACCTGAAGATGGAAGAGATCGAGGCATTCGAAACCATGCCGCACCCGATTGAATATATGATGTATTACTCAGGCTAAGGCAGTGCCGTCTGCAGAGCATAAAAAAGGCCCGGCAAAAGCCGGGCTTTTTCTATAAAGAAGATGATTTTGAGCGACTGTTAGTTTTTGGCCTTCTTGGCTGGATCACCCTTGTATTCGTCAAGGGCACGCAGTTCATCGTCAATTGATACGTCATCAGCCTTTTTCAAGCTGGACCGGAACGACCCCTCAATAATCTCCCCCTCTTCCTGAGGCATCAGAGACTGAATAACCTCGCCAAAGGTTTCCGAGTTATGAGACCACGTATAGAAGTCATGCTCGCGATCAGGGGTGATCATCGTCACAATATAGTAGTACCGGTTTTCAACCATCACAGCCAACCAGTATTCATACCCGAGAGCCGTATCACCCTCCTTTTTAATTTTATAGACCTCGACCCGGCTGAAGGTAATAGCGCTATCAAACTCGTAACCTGTTTTCGTCTCAAGCAGATCGCCAATCTTGATATTACGGTCCTCGAGGCCGTTTCTAACGGTCTCAACCTCCCTGATCAGCGTCGTATCCAGTTCCGTAGAGATCAGATTGATATCAATTTCGCCATCAAGAGATACGGAATCCGTGCTGTACATCAACTTGGCCTTCATCGCATCCATAGAGAACACGTTCGGTGCCAACAGCTTCCATGTTGCCGGATAGACAAACTTGGCAATATCCATGAACCCAAAAATTTTCTTCACGCCGAAGCTGCTGGGCTGCGCATGAAAGAACTGGAAAGAATCGATTGATTTTTGCTGGAGCTCTTTTTCTTTTTCCCAATAAGCCTCAGGAACCTGATAGGACACCAAAATCATGCGGCTGCCATTCGCGATTGCCGCCGCCCGGACATAGAAAGTCGTTCCCTTATCAAGATAGACAAACAGCGCCTCGACCCGCTGCGGGTTAATAACCTCAAGCCCCAGAATCGTGTATTTTTTTGACAGAAGGTAATTCAGAAACCAGTTCTTAACCGTAAGGTCTTGCGTCATCTGCATCGACAGAATGTCGAAGCTGCTGAATGAATCCAGATTACTTGCTGGTCCAGCATATTTGGCAACAGGCCCCAGAAAATTACTGTCGACCCCTTCGGCTTCATTCTTCTTCGCAGCCTCTTCCGCCGCCTTCATTGCCTTCTCGTTATCGTCTTTCTGCCGCTGTTTTTCTTCTTCGATTTTCGTATCACGAAGATGTGAAATATCGTATTTACTGCTAGGTTCGGTCTTTTTTTGCACCGCTGTTTCAGGCACCAGCATGGCGCCGCTTCCGCCTTTTTGCCAGCCCTTCGGCAAGCGAATAGAATACTCAAGGGACTTATCCCCCTTCGGAACTTCCGTGAACAGGATAGAATTTTCCTCGAACTGTTCCTTCGTCATCGTATTGCTGCGCGGTAACTTGGCGAGCTTGTCAAGATCGACAAGCTGGGAATAGGCTGTCTGGCCGGTCATAAGGCCGATAGCGAAAACGGCGACCAGCATAACCAGTCTTTTGGCTGAAAAATTCATCGTCATTCCCGATCTTTCCCCATTCATTGTAAAAGACCTAGCCTTTCCTGACCGGCACGGGGCGTCCATCAGACCCCACCGCAACCATCGTGAAAACGCCTTCTGTTACTTTTTCGTAATTCATATCTTTACGCCGCAATACCCAGCTTTCGATCTTGATTGTCAGGGACGTAGTCCCCACCTTCGTCACGGCACCATATATCGATACCCTGTCGCCGACATAAACCGGCTTATGAAATTCGATTTCGCTGATCGCCCGTGTTTTGACCGGATTGCCCTTCGTAAACATATAAGCTTTGGCCCCGGCGGCGAGATCCATCTGCGCCAGCAGCCAGCCGCCAAATATGTCGCCATTCGCATTGGTATCGGCAGGCATCGGGATAACGACAAGGATCGGGTCGCGACCCTGTAACGCCGCAGGAACGGGTATCGTATTGTCGGGGTCTGTTGAAGCGGCAGAATTACTGGGCATATCTGAGACTGTTGTTAACTTTTTCACTTTCCAAGTGCCGGACGATTGTCTATCTAAAAGGATTGGAAGTCCAGACTTTCCAAGCCTTTCCAGTGTAAAGTGTGGCTGATAAATACGGGCATATTATGGCAGACCTCTTGAGCGCAAAAAAAGCTGAAAAACCAGAGACTTACGATGCTTCTGACATCGAAGTTCTGGAAGGCCTTGAGCCTGTCCGCCGCCGCCCCGGCATGTATATCGGCGGCACTGATGAACGCGCCCTGCACCATCTGGTCAGCGAGATTCTCGACAACTCGATGGACGAAGCCGTTGCCGGTCACGCCAGCCGCATCGATATCCGTTTAAATGAAGACGGCTCCGTCACTATTCGCGATAATGGCCGCGGGATTCCGGTTGATAACCACCCGAAATACCCAGGAAAATCCGCCCTCGAAGTGATTCTGACAACTCTGCACTCCGGCGGCAAGTTTAGCGGCAAGGTGTACCAGACATCCGGCGGCTTGCATGGCGTCGGCAGCTCTGTCGTCAACGCTCTGTCTGATTTAATGGTGATCGAGGTCGCCCGCGGCGGCACGCTGTACCGTCAGGAATATTCACGCGGACTTCCGCAGACCAAACTTGAGAAAAAAGGTAAAACGACAGAGCAAGGTACAACCGTAACCTTCCATCCGGACCCGGAAATCTTTGGCGCGAAGGCGCACTTCAAGCCGACATGGATCTATCAGATGGCCCGGTCAAAGGCCTATCTGTTCCGCGGCGTTGAAATTCACTGGTCGTGCGCGACGTCTTTGCTGAATGACGACAACAAGATTCCCGAGCAGGATATATTTAAATTTCCCAAGGGATTGCTGGATTTTCTTGAAACATCACTTGAAGGTGAAAAAACCCTGATGCCCAAGGCGTTTTACGGCAATGCCAAGCTGCCGGATGGCGCCGGTCAGGTTGAGTTTGCCGTTGCATGGCCGGAAGAAGGCGAAGGCTTCACCCACTCTTATTGTAATACTGTTCCCACCCCTATGGGCGGCACTCACGAACAAGGATTACGGAACGCGCTCTCCCGTGGCCTGAAAGGCTACGGCGACCTGATCGGCAACAAGAAGACAGCGGTCATCTCGGCTGATGACATTATGAACGGTGCAGCCGTTCTGCTTTCCGTATTCATTCGCGACCCGCAGTTTCAGGGCCAGACAAAAGACAAACTCGCCAGCACCGAAGCCACCCGCTGGGTTGAAACCGCGATCAAGGATCACTTTGATCACTGGCTGACCGGCGACCCTGCCGCCGCCAAAAACCTGCTTGAGACGATTATCGACCGCGCTGAAGAACGCCAGCGCCGCAAAGATGACAAGCTCATGGCCCGCAAATCGGCTACACGCAAACTGCGCCTGCCCGGCAAGCTGGCCGATTGCAGCAAGCAGGATTCAGACGGCACAGAAATCTTCATCGTCGAGGGTGACTCGGCTGGCGGATCGGCCAAGCAGGGTCGCAACCGTGAAACACAGGCCATCCTTCCCCTGCGCGGTAAAATCCTGAACGTCGTCAGTGCTACCGCCGACAAGATGCGCGCCAATCAGGAAATTCAGGATCTGATCCAGGCGCTGGGCTGCGGCGCCGGACGCGACTTCAAGGTTGAGAACCTGCGCTACGAAAAAATCATTATCATGACCGACGCCGACGTTGATGGCGCGCACATCGCATCGCTGCTGGTGACCTTCTTTTATACCCAGATGCGCGGCACCATTGAAAAAGGCCACCTCTATCTGGCGCAGCCGCCGCTTTACCGCCTCTCGGCCAGCGGCACCACCGTATACGCCCGCAACGACGCTCACAAAGACGAGTTGATGAAGACAACATTCAAGGGCAAGAGCAAAGTCGATATCAGCCGCTTTAAAGGTCTGGGCGAAATGCCGGCGGCGCAGTTGAAAGACACGACCATGAACCCCGCAACGCGCACGCTGATCCGCGTATCGCTGCCGCATGCCATGGAGGCGCTGGGGATCACCGCTGAACTGGTCAAATCAGAAAGCGGAACAAAGGGTGGCAATGCCGAGGTTGACGATCTCGTCGAGCGCCTGATGGGCCGCAACGCCGATGCCCGCTTCCAGTTCATTCAGGAACGCGCCGAATTCGTGCAGGATATCGACGTATAAGCCGCACCTAATATTCTACAACCTCCTCACCGCCCCATTGACCGCACGGCCAAACCCTGAAAGATTGATCATAATTAAAAACAATGATCATCAGGGAGATCATCATGGACGGGGATATACAGCCCTTCCGCCGCCGCGCCTATGCGAATTTATGCCGCGACTTCATCGATGCGGCAGCCCCCCTTGTTTCAGATGTACTGACGCGGGATTATGAAGTCATAAGCTGGACAGCAGAAAAGGATAATATGGTTTTCGCCCTAAGGGCATCCGCCTTCTTTAGCGAGGATACCGTTCTGGCGCTTCTCCTGCTGATCGCGCCATTCTCATTCCCGAAAGCCATCATCGCCGCGCGACAAGACCGCATCGCGATCAAATTCGCCGATCATATCGCTCAGCGCCTTCTTATACCCGACGGCTACAGCACCGACCACGTACGGCGTAAATTGCCCGAAGACCTACGCACACAAGACTCACTGCAATACGCAGAGCAAAAACGCCTGAGCCATCTTGGCAGGTTGATCGAGAGAACCCTGACTTAATTATCAGAAGCTATCT
>JAMHVA010000040.1:0-8210 GCA_035904625.1 Alphaproteobacteria bacterium
CGGTCCATCAGGCCTTCGAGTTCGGACGGGTTTTCCAGTTTGATCTTGGCGATCCAGCCGTCATCAAACGATTTTTTGATCAGCTCCGGGTCGCCGGACAGGTTGTCGTTCACAGCAACGACTTCGCCGGCGACAGGGGTGTAAACTTCGGCGGCGGTCTTGACCGATTCAACCACGGCGAAATGTTCACCCTTGGTCAGCTTGCGGCCCACTTCCGGCAGTTCCACGAACACGAGATCGCCCAGAGCGTCCTGCGCGTATGGCGTAATGCCGAGGACAGCGACATTGCCGTCTTCGATTTTCAGCCATTCATGTTCCTGCGTGTACTTGAGATTGTCTGACATTTATAACTCCTATGCTGCTGCTTTCTTTGCTGATTTTGTACGGGCAGGAATAAACGGCAGAGCTGCTATTTCTCCGGCGATATTATTGCCGCGTACGGTTACAAAAATCTTTGTACCGGGATTGGTGTATGCCGCGTCGACATAACCCATGCCGATGGAGCTTTTGAGCGTCGGCGAATGGCCGCCGCTGGTGAGCATGCCGATCACGTCGTTTTTATCATTGCGGATTTCAGCGCCTTCGCGGGCGATGCCCTTATCTGTGAGTTTCACGCCAATGCGCTTGCGGGCAAGAGTTTTTCCCAGCACGTTTGCGGCACCGATGAAACTTTCATTGCCCTTGCCCATCACCCAGCCGAGATCGGCCTCGAGCGGGGTTGTCTTGTCATCGATATCGTGGCCGTAGAGCGGATAACCCATTTCAAGGCGCAGGGAATCACGGGCCGCCAGACCGATCGGTTTTACCAACGGATTAGCCAGAAATTTGGCCCACAGATCCGGTGCCTTCATCGCCGGGACGCTGATTTCAAAACCATCTTCGCCGGTGTAACCCAGACGGCTGACGATCAGGTCATCGATAAACATCAGGCGCATATAGCCAAGGTCAGCCGCATTGATCCCCAGTACGTCGCGCAGGGCGGCTTCGGCCTTCGGCCCCTGTAACGCCAGCAACGCGCGGTCGTCAAGGCGGGTGAGTTTGACATCGGCGGGCAGATGATCGGTCATCCACGCGATGTCCTTTTCCTTGCAGCCCGCGTTAATCACAGAGAAGAATTTCGTATCGTTCACGCGTGTGATGATCAGGTCGTCGACGATTCCGCCCTGCGGGTTCGTCATCACCGTGTATTTGGCGACGCCGTGAGCAGATTTGGCGAAATTGGAAGGGGTAATGGTTTCAAGGAAGGCGACGACGCCCGGCCCCTCGAGATAAATCTGCCCCATGTGCGAGACATCAAACAGACCGGCACTGCTGCGCACCCACTCATGTTCCTTCAGCACGCCTTCCTTGTAATAAAGCGGCATGTCGTAACCGGCGAACGGGCCGGTTTTGGCCCCGGCAGCGATGTGGGAATCGAAAAGCGCAGTCTTGAGAATCGTCATCGTTTATAGTCCCTGTTGATCAGGTACTATAGACAGGCACAAGGGGCTGTTGAAAGCCCCTTTCCTTTATTTTTCCGCTGATTCTTCAGGCTTTCTTGGCGCGCTCGATCCCCTCGAGGATCATTTCCCTGGCCTTGGCGGCATCACCCCAGCCCTTTACCTTGACCCACTTGCCGGGCTCAAGATCCTTGTAATGGCTGAAGAAATGTTCGATCTGATCGCGCAGGATCGGGCGAATGTCGGTATAATTCTCGATATTGTCGTGATAGGGGTGAAGCGCCGCCACAGGCACCGCGACGATTTTTTCATCGCTGCCAGCGTTATCTTCCATCAGCAGCACACCGACCGGACGGCAGCGCATGACCGCGCCCGGCATCACCGGCGTGCGGCCGATCACGATCACATCGACCGGATCGCCGTCACCCGACAGCGTATGCGGGATAAAACCATAATTCCCCGGGTAATACATGGGCGTATGCAGGAAGCGGTCCACGAACATAATGCCGCTTTCCTTATCCAGCTCGTATTTCACGGGCACGCCCCCCATCGGGTTTTCGATCAGGACGTTGACTTCCTCGGGCGGGTTTTTACCAATTGCGATTTTGGACAGAAACATGAACGGTCACTCCGGCGCTCGTTAGTTGCGGTGCAACATAGCGCGTTTTATCAGGAATTTCAATATCGTAAGAGAGATGATCTGGGCGCGTTTATGGTCGCGAAAGCGATGGCAGGGGCAGAAGGGCTCGAACCCTCGACCTACGGTTTTGGAGACCGTCGCTCTACCAACTGAGCTATACCCCTACTGGACAGGCCCCTTTTTAACCACAGACGCACCCAAATTTCCAGCGAAATCTCCGGGTATAAAAAAGCCCCCGTGACGGGGGCTTTCTTTTTTAAGGAACCAGCATGCGCTTCGGCGGCTGTGCGCCTGCGGGATATGCATATGTCTCGTCGACCTTGCCTTCCGATGTCATGCTCTGCAGGACGACCGGGTGCCCCCAGAGATAATGCAGGTGATTCAGCGTCTTTTGCGTCGGATCGTCGTTCAACGGACGACCATTATGCATTTTATGACGCAGCGTCAGGGTACGGCTCGCCTTGTAATCATAATCGGCGACTTCGACGTTCGGATCGACCGCGCCAATATTGTACTGTGCCGAAAGGTGACGACGCACGCGGCGATATCCCTCATCATCGTGAATCGCATCGACGACAAGATTTTCCTCTTGATCGTCATCCCGGACCGCGAAGAGCCGGAAGTCCCGGATCATCTTGGGTGACAGATACTGGGAGATAAACGATTCGTCTTTGCATGATTCCATGGCGTCATGCAAAACCGCGACCCAGTCCGGATTGCCGGCCCATTCAAAATACTGGCGGTCTTCGGGTGTCGGATCTTCGCATATACGCTTGATATCGGTGTACATCGCAAAACCGAGCGCATATGGATTGAAGCCGCTGTAAGCAGGATGCCCTATCGTGGGCTGCGCGGTCACGCTTGTGTGCGATTTGATAAATTCAAGCATCATGCCATCGTCAATCAGATCCATATCATACAGGTCGTTGATGATGCGATGATGCCAGAATGTCGCCCATCCTTCGTTCATCACCTGGGTCTGGCGCTGCGGATAAAAATACTGATTGATATCCGCCATCTTCATCACAAGATCGCGTTTCCACGGCTCCATATGCGGTGCGTTCTGGGCGATGAAACGCAGGATATTTTCTTCGCCGGCAACTTCGGGGCCTTTTCTCCCGGCCGCATCAAAATCATTCGCGACTTTCTTACTGATTGTACGCGCAACGACGTCATTGTAGCTGCGCTGGCGTGCTTCCTCGAGCTCGGCCAGCCGCTGCTTTTCATCCGCTGCCGTACGGCGGGGCGGGCGTGTCAGACGGCTGACGCCGATATTGCGCAGGGCATGGACGGCATCAAGAACTGCCGTGACCTCTTCCACGCCGTACTTTTCCTCGTACTGCATCTGCGCTTCCCGAAGTCTTTTCAATTGCGGGATAATCGCTTCAGGATCGGTAAACTGTTTAAAGAGGTGATTGCCTTTAAAGAAGGAATTGTGACCGAAGCTGGCATGGGCAATGACCAGCAACTGCATCATTTTTGTGTTGCCTTCCATGCAATACGCGATCGACGGATTGGTGTTGATCACGATCTCGTACGCGAGACCCATGCGGCCCGCTTCATATTGCTTTTTCTCCTGAATCATCTGCATGCCGAATGACCAGTGTTCGTAATTCACAGGCATGCCAATGCTGGAATACGCCATCAGCATCTGATCAGCATCGACGATTTCAATTTCGTTACGGTATGTGTCCAGACCGTATTTCCTTTTGGCGATAATCTCGCATACGCGTTCGGCCAGTCCCATCCATGCCAGACGGCCACGCGGTACTTTTTCGAGATCAGGGCTATCCTTACCTTTTTGCGTCATAACGACAAAGTTGGACCAGTCATCTGTTTTCTTGAACAGATCCCATCCCAGTTCATAGTTGCTCAGCAGTTCAGCGATCTCAGCTTTCGCCAATTCATGTTTTTCTGCCAAAGAAAGAGTCTTTTTATCTTCTGTCATGTTTTTATCCTCCCTTTTATCACGGTGCCGGCGCGGCCATGGAAGCCAGACGTGACTGGGTTTCAGCGGATGTATTTTTCTTGAAAAATTCACGGAAGACTTTGACGACGTCAATTCTTTCGCGAATATTCGCCATCCAGAACTTATTCGGAAAATCTTTCTGAATATTCTTGTAAGCATGCCACAGGGACTGCGGCTCACCTTCGGTGATTTCAGTATAGAAAACAGCCTGCGACTTCGGCAGGAAGGCCCGGATCAATGCATCGCACTTCGGATCGTCATTGCTCCAGTTATCGCCGTCCGATGCCTGCGCCAGATAAATATTCCACTCGTTCGCGTTATAGCGTTCTCTCTGGATGTCCGTTACCATTTGCAGACCTGACGATACAATCGTGCCGCCCGTGTCACGGCTATGGAAGAAGTCATCGTGATCGACTTCCTGTGCCGTTGTTGTGTGACGAACATAGACAATATCAATCTTGTCGTAGTTGCGTTTCAGGAACTTGTATAACAGAACATAAAACAGCTGCGCTTTGTATTTACGCTCTTCGTCCATGGATCCCGATACGTCCATCAGGCAGAACATGGCGGCCTTGGCGCAGGGGACAGGCTGTTTGGCATGATGGCGGAATTTCATATCCACATCGTCAAAAACGGGGATATGGCCGACCTTCTTGCGAAGTTTCGCGATTTCCATTTCCAACTGCTGGAAACGGGCAGCATCATCGTCGCTGACGAGGTGCCCGAAGGCTTTCCCAAGGCGGGTGATGCCTGCTTCCGTGCGGCGGATACGTTCTTCCGTCGAAATATCGCCGCCGAATGCCAGAGACAGACCGCCTTTTCGCGGCGTGGCATCGGGGTCATATCCGGACAGGATATCTTTTTGATCCCGGCGCAATCTCAAAATCTTGCGATTCTCGGGTTCTGTCGTGGCGATCATACGACCGATCTGCGCACGCTTGGAGCGTACCATGCTGATCTTTTCAGGTGTTCCCTGCGACACGATCCCGGCATATTTCATCTGGGTCTTCGTCGTGTCGGCCGCGCTCAGGATGTTCATGTTCGGAAGACCGAGATCTTCGTATATGACATTCCAGAATTCTTCTTCGTTCAGGTGAATGGTGAAGTCATCTTCACCTTCACCGCTATCGCTGGGATCGCCCTTGCCCGACCCCTTGCCACCGCCGCCGCGTGGGCGTTCGATCTGATCGCCTGTGACGTGCTCTTTATTGCCGGGGTGAACATAGGTCCGCTTTCCGCCCTGGCCCTGTACGATATTGGGCTGAGACAGATCGCGTTTCGGGATTGCAACATCAACCCCGTCTTTACCAATCTGATCGATTTTACCATCCGTGACGGCGCGTCTAACAGCGTCACGCACGAGGGCTTTATGACGTTCTATAACACGATCCCGGCTTATTGTTCCGGTTCTCGCGCTTCCTCTGCCGTCCTTGATACTGGCCACGCAGACTCTCCCTGAGTTTTTTATATAGCGAACTGTGATAGAAGGTGACGCCCCGAAAACGGGGCGTCAGCCCTTATTATGCCGGATTGTTTTTCATCCAGATTTCATACCAGGCAACCATCTGCTTGGTCTGGCCCGGCGTGTAACCACGGCTGCCCATGCGCTTGACGAAATCGTCATGGGCTTCCTGTTCTTTCGCCGTCGCCTTCTTGGTGAAGGAAATCATCGGCAGAAGATCATCCATCTTGTCGAAGACTTTCTTCTCGATGACTTCGCGCATCTTCTCGTACGATGTCCATGACGGGTTATTCCCGTTATTTTTCGCACGTGCGCGCAGGACGAAGTTTACCACCTCGTTACGGAAGTCCTTGGGATTGGCCACGCCAGCGGGCTTCTCGATCGCAGACAGCTCTTTCTCGATCGCTGCACGATCCAGAACTTCACCACTGTCAGGATCACGATAGTCCTGTTCCTGCAGCCAGACATCCGCAAGGATGACGTAACGATCAAAGACGTTCTGGCCGTATTCACCATAGCTGTCCTGATAGGACGCTTTGATGTCTTTCCCCAGAGCCTGGGCAAAACGCGGCTTGAGATCGCCTTCGATAAATTTGCGGCATTTTGCCACAACATCGGCCGCCATGCTCTTATCCTTGCTCAGATGCTCATCCAGTACGGCGAGCAGGTGAACAGGGTTGCCTTCCGGCTTGAAGCCAGGCTGTTTCGCATTGTAGTTAAACGTTGCCGACAAGGCCTTGAACGCCCAGCGTGTATGAACACCGCTCATGCCTTCAGGATATTCCTTGTCCTTGACCACTTTCCGGTATTCGCCGATACGCTTGGCTTTCGGATCGGTTGCCGTCAGGTTCTCACCGTCATACACCTTCATCTTGGCCCACAGGCTGGAGTTATCAGGCTCCATCAGGCGGGACATGACAGCCAGCTGGGCCATCATTTCCAGTGTGTTCGGCGCGGTCGGCGCATCAACCAGCTCGCTGTCGCGTTTCCATTTCTCGTAAATTTTCATTTCCTGAGAAACACGCAATGTATACGGAACGCGAACAACGTGCGTTCTGGCAAGGAAAGCGACGTTATCAGGGTTCTTGCTGAACTTGTCCCATTCGCTTTCGTTCGAGTGGGCAAGGATCAGGCCGTCAAACGGGATCGCACCGAAACCTTCGGTCCCTTTATAGTTCTTTTCCTGCGTCGCGGTCAGCAACGGGTGCAGAACCTTGATCGGGGCCTTGAACATCTCGACGAATTCCATCAGGCCCTGATTCGACAGGCACAGGCCACCCGAGAACGAGTACGCTTTCGGAGAGTCCTGGTTATGGGTCGCCAGCTTACGCATGTTGACCTTGCCCACCAGAGCGGAAATGTCCTGGTTGTTTTCATCGCCCGGCTCGGTTTTCGAGATGGCGATCTGACGCAGCGTGGACGGTACGCGCTTGACGACCTTGAATTGTGACTTGTCACCACCGAATTCTTTCAGCCATTCAGTCGCCCACGGCGACGGGATTGTCGAAAGACGGATCGGCTTGATGCCATAGTGTTCTTGCAGCAGCGGGCCCCATTTATCCTTGTCGGCGGCGCTGCCGGCGAAGAGACCGAGCGGGCTTTCGTTCACAGGAGAGAATTCCAGTTTGGTCTGCTGTTTCTTGTCGCTTTCCGGCGTCCATTTATTGCCTTCGACATCGATCAGATCACCTTCTTCGTCGAACACAGGGGCTTCCACAGCCAGAGTGTAGATCGGCAGATCTTCCATCAGCGCTTTCAGGCGCTCGGCGATAGAGGATTTAGCACTACCCACGGGGCCCAGTAAGTACAGGATCTGTTTGCTTTCTTCCAGTCCCTGAGACGCATGGCGCAGGAAGGAAACGATTTCTTCAATCGTGTCTTCCATACCATAGAAATCCTTGAAGCCGGGATAAACAGCGATATCGCGGTTGTCGAACACGCGGCCCAGCACAGGGTCGTTGCGGGTTGCGATGATTTGCGGCTCGCCGATCGCCTTGAGCAGGCGCTGTTGCGCGGTCGCATAGGTATCGGGCTGTTCCTTGCAGCGATTGAGGTACTCATCGAGGGATAATACCTCGGATTCGCTATTTACATATTTATCTTTATCAGCTTGCAGTTCATCGGCAAGTGCGAACGTAGACATAGGCAATCTCCCTGATTTACTAGAGTGTCTTGTTTGAAAGTTTCTTTAAGGTTGCTTTCACGTAATTAGATTATGAGTTCCCTGTCAATATAAAATTTTCCTCAATCACGTAAATTTTCTTCTTATGTTGCTCGTGCACAAATCCCAAGTTTTCTTAATCTCAAGTTAGGCGGGTTACGATACTGGGCGGACAAAAAAGAAAGCCCCTCCGGAGAGGGGCCTTCGTATTATTTTTTTACTGAAGAAAATTACTTCAGGATTTTCGCGACGACACCGGCGCCGACTGTACGACCGCCTTCGCGGATCGCGAAGCGCAGACCTTCAGACATAGCGATCGGTGCGATCAGCTTCACGTTCATCTTCACGTTGTCGCCAGGCATCACCATCTCGGTGCCGGCCGGCAGTGTGCATTCGCCCGTGACGTCCGTCGTACGGAAGTAGAATTGCGGACGATAGTTCGTGAAGAACGGTGTATGACGGCCACCTTCGTCTTTCGACAGAATGTAAGCTTCTGCTTCGAACTCGGTGTGCGGCGTGATTGAACCCGGCTTGCACAG
>JAMHVA010000041.1:0-6294 GCA_035904625.1 Alphaproteobacteria bacterium
TGGCCGCTCTTTTTCTTCTGCTCCAGCATCTTTTTGATCTGTTCCATCAGATCGCGCTGCTGCTGTTGCTGCTGGCGGCGCTGTTGCTGGTCTTGTTGTTGACCATCCTGCTTCTGCCCCTCTTGTTGCTGGCCTTGCTGTGGCTCCTGATCCTGCAATTCCTGCTGCATTTGCCGCAACTTATCGATCATTTCACCGACATCCTGCTCCGGCATGGATTTATTGTCCTGCCGCTGCTGGTCGATTTTTTTGGTCATGTCGCCCAGATCGGACTTCATTTCATCAAGGCGTTTCTGGCGTTTCTGCGTCGGCTGGGATTCTTTTTCCCACTCTTCCTTGGCTTTGTCGATAATTTCCTGCTTCTGCTCATCCGTCAGGTCCGTACGCGGTTCCAGCTTTTCTCTTAAGGCTTCTTCGCGCTTGGCAATATCCTGATTGATCTCTTCTTCGCGCGTACGCTCTTCCGCCGTGCGTTCATCAACCTGACCGTCGGTTTTTTTAACAAGCTCCTCAAGCTTATCGCGGACCGCCGCCATATCCTGTTTGCGCTTTTCCGCCTCGTCCGCGGTTTTATCCATCAGCTCCTGCTGTTTGCGGATCATGTCCTGCAGGTCTTTTTGCATTTTTTGCATTTGCTGCTGCTGTTGCATCTGCTGCATCATCTGCTGCATTTTCTGCTGCAAACTCTGGCGCTGCTGCTGCATCTGTTGTGACTGCTGCGATTGTTGCGATTGCTGAGACTGCTGTGATTGTTGCGACTGCGGGGACTGCTGTTGTTGCTGTTGCGACATCTGCTGCATCATCTGCTGCATTTGTTGCATCATCTCCTGCATTTTCTTGGCCATATCCGGATCGGATTTATCCATCTGCTCGAGGGCCTTCTTCATCTCCTCGAGCTTTTTCATCATCTCTTCCAGATCGCGTTTAGCCTGCGCATCCTGTGTCTGGGCAGCCTTCTCTTTCAAAGCCTCCTGCATTGCCTTGACGGCATCTTCCATCAGTTTTTTCAGCTCTGCCGGGTCGGTTTTTTTCTCAAGAGCTTCGCGCAGCTTCTTTTCCGCCTCGCGCAGGTCCTTCTCGGCCTTGGTCAGGGTCTCTTCCTCAATCTGCAGCATCAACTGCCACAGATCGTTCACGGACGCATCGACAACGGCAACATCCTGTGACGCGGCAAGGTTCTTTTGAATCCCTTTCAGGTTATTGATCATCATCGCGGACGGGAACTGATCGGCTTTGTCCTGCGCCAGCCGCCCCATAGACACCGCCACGGCTTTCGCGCTCGCATGCGCGGCTTGTGGACTGCCTTCATAGGCCCTGGCCAGTGTGCGGCGAAATTCAGCCAGCTTGATCGTTACAGGATTGCGAAATGTCCGCTCCGGCAGGCGGCATGAGACCTTCTGGCTTTTGCCTTCCTGCCCCAGCCCGTCGCGGGCCGTGACAAAAATTTCGACGACAGTGCCCGCCAGCGGATGCGCCGTCAGGTCCTGAATATTTTGTTTCTCGCCATTTTTGGGCGGCGGGTTAAATGCCTGATCGCATATTTTTTTGCTGGCCGCCGCCGTTGGCGCAGGCGGTGACGGCGCCCGCGCGGGCTGCGTCTGCGCTTGTGCGGCGATCATAAAGGATGTCGCCAGTGCTGCGGCGAGTGGTCGAACCCATGCCTGTCTGGCGGTCATTTCAGTCCCCATTTTCTCGGCTTGGCGGCCGGAGCAGCGGAAACGGCGGCCTGATGGTCGGGCAACAGGCCATACATCGCCATCATTCCCTCATGCAGGGGGCGATCCGTCCGCTGGAGAATCACCTTGAATCCGTAAGTCTCTGCGGTTGCTTCCAGCCATGTCATACGTTCTTTTATCTTGTGCAAATATTCGGTTTTCAGATCACGCGCCTCGTCAAAGGCCAAAGACAATCCGCCCTCCGGATGACTGAATTTTGTGCCGCCTTCATAAGGGAAATCAAGTTCGGCGGCATCATGAACCATCACCAGATACCCGGTCAGGTGAAGACCGGCGAGATAATCCAGATCATCGTTCATCTTGCGGCGGAACTCATCGTCATTCTCAATCGCGCCGATAAAATCCCCGAACAGGATGGCGGTACTGCGCGGTTGCACGCGCCCCACATCGGACGGCATCGCTTCAGGCGGGACAACATCCCCCAGGAGACGGGTTGCGACATGCGTATGCGCGCGCGGGCCGCTGAAAACATGGCGATCACCCAGCAAACCCACCATCATACCTTCCTTCATCGCCAGATAGCGTGACAAGGCCACCGCCGCTTGCCGGGCGGCGTCCAGTTTTGTCAGGGTGCGGGCATCAGACGTGAAGCGCATATCCGCCGTCGCATTACACCAGAGATAGGCATGATGACGGATTTCCTTTTCATGCTGAACGACGACATCATAGCCCAGACGATCGGAATAGCGTTCATGGATATCACCTTCCTGATCGGTGTCAGGACGATAGGGACGCAGGTCAAAAAATTCTGTGCCGACACCGGCACGGCGTAAATTACGCGGCCCCATTTCCGATGACATCAGGCTGGGCTGCCCGACATCAAGCTCGGCGCGTTCAGCGAAATCGTCATAGACCCTTTCCGCCCCGTCAAGAAGCGCATCATAAGGATCCGTATGGTGAACGGGCTTATTCAAGCGTGGCAGTCCCTGTATTTATCATTATTCTTGATTATGACCTGATACTATAGCAGCCGCATGAAATAGCAAGTATTTCGGGCCGCCAGGAATGCAAAAAGGCCCGGAAATTCCGGGCCTTTATTGAATGAGAAAAAACGAATTACTGACGCGGTTTTGGCCAATAGCAACGCGGCTGATCCGTCCCCTTCATGTACCACAGCAGATTTGTCGGCGCCGGATCGCAATAGGTCGCGGGAACCTTTTCCCCGGCGGCTCTCTTTTCCTGCGCATCTTTTTCGCACTGCTTCTGATGGCTGAGCTGCGGACCGGCTCCATCAGGATCTTTCGTCCAGAGGGCTAAATCCAGAACACGCTTCTTCGGCATGTGAATCCACTTACCTTCTTCCGGTATGCCTTCGCCATAGAGCTCTTTAGTGATTTTAATGCAGTAATCACCCGGTTCAACTGTACCACTGAGATTATTCCAATTACCGTTGACGGCTGCATGCTCAGCCGCATGGGCACCGCATGTTTGGCGAGCCAGCGCCAGATTTTCAGACGTCACCGGCATTTCTTCAGGACCGGCGCGGCCATCGCCCGGGTGGCAGCAGGACCAGCCATCCTTGTTCTTGGAGCCTGTCACGAAGCCACCATACGGCGCGAGAATTTTCCACTGCGGCGAATCTTTTGGCGGCGGTTCAGCCGAGGCCTGAAACGACACACCCAGCATGGACAACGCTACGGCTGCGGTGCTGGCTGTTACCCTTGTGAACCATGAATTGCGCGAAGCGAATTCGCCTTTGAGTGCAGACATTAGTGATCTCCCTGATCGTCTTTTTTATAGGTTGAGGTCATCTTTTTACAATCACCCCGTCTTGTCAAGCGGATATTCCCGCTTATGCTGACAGCCAATAAAACCTTTGTTTTTGGCCAGTTTCAAACGGGTTCCGGGTTCTTGCGCCGCACAGCGCCGCCCGCAGGGCCCGCGCCGCCAAAGCCCGGCAGCTTGCCGCGCTGCGCCATCATGATCAGCACATCCGCCAGCAGAAGGGACAAGGCGAGCCCCCATGCCGGGCCGCGGAAATCAAAATCCTGACGGTCACGACTGTAGATCGCCTGCTTGACGCCTTCCGGCATCGGCGGCAGCGGCTTCAGCTCTGCCGCGGCATTCGTAAAATTATGCGCATAACGAACGCTTTCATTGCCGTAGAAGCCGGGCGGATTACGCGGTCCCACCGTGCCGGCCGCACGAATATCGCGCGTCAGTTCGCGCACCGACGGCGACGGCGACATTAATTGCCCGTGACCGTTCATGATTTTAACAGGCGGCATCTTCCAGCCCGCAGGACCATCGCCCTTGGCAGCCCCCTGACTGTGCGACACGACCGCCCGCATCATATTGATGAACAGATCGGACAGCACCCAGTTGGACCATTCACGGTTGGCGGTCGTATGAACAAGGACATTCCAGCCCTCGCCGTGTTTTTTTGCGGTGACCAGCGGTGAGCCGTCATCCAGATGCGCCCAGACTTCTTCATCACCTTGCGCGGATGAGCGCGGCGTTACAATCCGGTCCACTGTGACATCGGACGGCACTTTGATGTCAGCAAACGGCGACGTTGGCGGAAATGCATCAATCCTTGCAGGCTTGCCGCCGGAAAACGTACCGTCCCAGCGCTTGGCCGTCTGATTGATCTGGATCGGCAGCAAATCATCCCGCGCGGACTGACGCGTCAGCATGTTCGGTCCCGCAAAATGCAATAATGTTCCCCCGGTTTTGACCCATTCATCCAGTCGCTTGCGATCGGCATCGCTGACGGCGGCGGCATCCGTCATCATCATCACGGCGATCTCGTTCTTCAACAGATCCTCGACATTCCCCACATGCATGTCGACGTGACGATCCAATGCCTGCTCGATAAAGCGGCTTTCACTTAAAAGCGTCTGCACGTCACCGCCTGCGCCCGATTTGATCATCCCGACCGGGCGGCGACGCCAGCGTTCATCCAGCAACATGGTTCCGGCGGCGCTGTTGTCGCCCCGCACGGCAATGCGTTCCAGACGGTTTCTTTGTTCTCCCGATAATTCAAATACGGCTTCGGTTCGTGTTTGCCCCGGTTTGAAATGGGCCTGCACTTCATCGACGTCGCGACCTTTGTCGTCGCTGGCGGTCAGATTGACCGTTTCTTCCTTTTCTGAATCGGTGCGATGAATTGTCACGCGGAGATTTTCATCCACGGCTTCGACCGGCGTGATCAGGCGCGCGGGTGCGCTGGCAGGGTCGCGCAGTACCGTCAGCGGACCCAGCGTTTTCAACTTCTTCGCAAAATCGGCAGCACCTTCATCATTGACACCATCACTGAGCCAGACCACGGACGCTGTCGCCGGAAGCGTCCCGCTTTCCAGCGCCGCCAACGCCCCCTTGCGATCCACAGCCCATGAGTGCGGTTTCATATCCAGCGCGAGCCGTCGCGCCTCGGCGGGAATTAATGGTTCTGTGGCCTTGATCTGCCCTGCATCCGCCGGGGCCGATGTCGTCAGGATGATCACAGGGCGGTTGGCATGTTCGGCCTGATCGATCAGGTTTTTCATCTGCTCGGTACGGGCTGCCCAGTTGCGTCCGGCATAAGCGCCGTCATCCACGACCAGCATCACGGGACCCTGCCCCTCAATCGGCTGTTCCGGTTTCCATTGCGGTTGCGCGGCCCCGACGATAAACGCTGCCGGAATGCTGAGCTTCAGGATTTTCTGCCACAACGGCATTTGCGCGGGTTGCTGGCGTTGCGCGCTGAGGCCGAACAACAGCCGCAAGGTCGGCAGGATGACCTCCCTCGGCTTCGGCGGGATCGTCTTCAGCAGGAACCACATCGGGGCGACCGCAGCAATCGCCGAAAGCAGCCACGGCGAAGCAAACGTCACCGGGCCCAGCGATAGAGCGGCGGTTACAGCCGTGACAGACGCCACGGCAATGCCGTCTTTCACCTTGGTCGATGCCGAAGTGGAAGACAAATATTCAGATTTCAGTTTCGGGCCATCACCCATTCATCATACTTTCATTCACATTACACAGACGGCTGATCGCCAGCCGCCGGTTTCTTTGCTCGCCAGTTTTCCGGGCGCAGCCATTTATGATTGCCTTCACGCGCAAAGGATAGCGCCATCATCGCCAGCACAAACCCGATCGACAGCGGTAACGGCACGACAGGTTCGCGGTCAATCCGCGTCGGTTTTCCTGCTGTCGTCGCACGGACACCCACCCAGTCAGAGCCGGAAAGCCCCTTTTTTGCGTCATCAGGCTTCAGGAGTTTTATAGCCGGAACCACGTAGTTCCCGGCCCCGTCCGCCATGCGGGCCGCATGACCGCCGGTTTTTTCCGACAGGGGCTTTACAATTTCAAGTGTCGAGACCGTGCGCGAAAATTCACGCGGGTTTGCCGTGCCGATGTTGAAATAGGTCTTCAGCGGGGTCTTGCCGTCCTGCGCGGCGCTATAGAGGCCGACTTCCAACTCGTCTGCGGGAAGGCTGGCCTGCCACAGTCCCGGCGCGATCTGCGACGGGGTCAGGCTTACACTCTTACCCGAGGGGGCCACGATTTTCATCGGATCTGATTTATCCGCCATCGTCTGGCGTTCGATGATCAGGCGGCCATTGTCGGTGCGCAT
>JAMHVA010000042.1:0-6576 GCA_035904625.1 Alphaproteobacteria bacterium
GTGAGGGCGGTATTCTGGCTTTCCACCAGCAGGGACAGGATATCGCTGCTCTGGCGGGCGGCTTTCTGGGCCCCGGCCAGCAGGATTTGCTGGGCTTCGCCAAAGGCCTGAATATTGCGGCGCTGCATTTCCAGGGCGGTTCCCAGATCGAACGGCAAGCCGCGCGGCCAGCCCGCAGCGTTAGAAAAGAGGGCGGACGTCAGCAAAGAGGCCAGATTTTGAGTGTATACAGGGGCAGGAATATCGAGGTTGATCATGACATCACCTTTTCCAGAAAATTGATTGCGGGTATGGATGCATGATGGTCCGGGCGGCGGGCCGAGTCAATAGAGGCCGAAGGCCGATCTTTCGGAAAATGACAAATTTTCCTTTTTTAGCAAACAATTAACTCTGTCCTATCACAGTGTAAGGAAGGACCGGTGTATGCTGGTTACAGGCGATTCAATTACGGTGTGTGATGTCCTATTTTGACCATAGCGCAGGAGAGCAGGAAACAGGCGGCGGCAAGAACCGGCGCCTGCTGACCGGGCGTGTCCCGCAGTTGATGGTTTTCCTGAACGGGATGGTCCTGACCATTGTCGCGTATCTGGTCTTGAGCGTATTTACCCGCGACATCATGATGGATGAATATCGCAACATGACCGATGAAGCCCGCGAGGTTCTGGGCGTTCGCATTTCCGAGATGGAAAATAACCTCAATCTGATTTCGACCATTCTTGCCCTTTCGAATGTCGTCACGGGCGAAGAAGCGCAGGCGCGACTGAAGAGCGCATCTTCAAAGATGGACCTGTTCGATCACCTGATCTGGATTTACCCATCGGAGGGCAGCTGGAAATATCGTGACCTTGTTGATTATACCGACAAGAGCAAACTGATTTCACTGACAACGGGTGAGGGCAAGAGTCTGATCCAGCATATTCTGAGCAAACGCGCACAGAAAAACGGAGGGTCCTTTGTGCTGCTGGATTTTGAAGGGGCTGAATATATTCAGGAGAATACCGACCCGGTCGTGAAGGGGCGATATTTTGTTTATGCCCGCAACATAAGGGGGGAGACGGGCGATAAGGGTGTTCTTGCCGCGGTCAGCCGTGTCAGTCTGATGGCGAATACGGACTGGATGGTTGAGCGGGACATGATCCATCGTCTGGCCGTCCGTGATGCGGAAAGTGGCCGCCGCTTGCTGTTGCTGGATCGCAATCCGGAGACGGCCAGCGATAGCGGCGGTGCCAGCGATTTCACGTACGATTACGAAATGGACGTCGCCAACAGCGTCTGGAAAGTGGAGATGAGGCTGGGCAAGGACAAAAACATGTTACTGCTTCAGCAATCGCCGATCCTGATGCTGTTCTTTGGCCTGACGCTGACGATTGTGGGGACGATGTATGTTCGTAACAACCAGCGCCAGTCATACCGCCTGTCGGGCATGAACAGGGCGTTGGCGCAGAAAAATTACGAGTTGAACAGCGAGGTCGCGGAACGCGAACGCCTCAATCAGAACCTGCGTAAGGTTGAGCGCGAATATCGGGCGATTATTGATTCCGTCAGCGATATTATTTTTGAATTGAATGTCGAGGGAGATATCCTCTTCCTCAACGAGACATGGCCGCGTGTTACCGGAACGGCGATCGACCATAGCCTCAATCGCAATATTTTCGATATGCTGCATCCGCAGGACCAGATTGAACAGAAAAGCGCGTTTCGCCAGCTTGTGGCGGGCAAGCGCCCGGCCTACAGGGCCTTTACGCGCCTGATCACCGGGGACGGAACATATCACGCCGTTGAACTGGCGATGTCGATGCTGCGTCAGGATGAGTCGCGTCAGATCCGGGTCGTCGGTATGATTACCGATATCGAAGATCGCCGCCGGACCGAACGCGCGCTGACGGAAGCCGAAAAGAAATACCGGACAATCGTTGAAAACGCCGCCGGTGGAATCTATCAGGTGACACCCGAGGGGCAGTTCGTCAGCGCCAATCCGGCGTTCGCCCGCATTCTGGGGTACGATCATGCCGACCAGATGATGCGTTTTGTCAGGAATGCGCACGAACAGCTTTATAAAAATCCCCGCGAAAGGTCGCGTTTTGTGCGTGAACTGGAGCAAACGGGGGCCGTCCGCGATTACGAGACAGAGATGCTGACAAAAACAGGTGAAGTGATCTGGGTCAGCGAGAATGCACGCGCGGTCCGTGATGAAGACAACCGGATCGTCTATTATGAGGGCAGTATCGAAAATATTACACAGCGTAAGGAAGCTGAAATTAATATGCGCAAGGCGATCATGGAGTCGGATATGGCCAGCCGCGCCAAATCTGAATTCCTGGCCAATATGAGCCATGAGCTGCGCACGCCGCTGAACGCCATTATCGGTTTCTCCGAGATCATCAAGAACGAAGTATTCGGGCCGATCAGCCAGCGCCAATATTGGGAATATGCTCGCGATATTCATGACAGTGGCCGTCAGCTTCTGCGGATTATCAATGACATTCTGGATGTGTCGCGCATCGAAGCCGGTGAGCGCCAGCTGAATGAAAGCCTGATCGATATGGACCGCCTTGTTTCGTCCTGCCTCAATTTTGTTTCCGGGCGGATCGAAGAGGCCAAGCTGCAGGTGAACAATCTGTGTGCGGGAACGGTTCCCAATCTGGTGGGCGAAGATCTGGCCGTCAAGCAATCGCTTTTGAATCTTCTTTCGAATGCCGTCAAGTTTACACAGCCGGGCGGGAGTATCACTATTTCCCATGAGATCGATAATTTCGGACAATTGCGCCTGTCTGTGACCGATACCGGCGTCGGGATGGATGAGGGCGAAATAGAGAAGGCGCTATCGCCGTTCGGACAGATCGACTCGGCGTTGAGCCGTGCGACATCGGGTTCGGGGCTGGGGCTGACACTGGTGACATCGCTGATGAAGCTTCATGGCGGTTCGCTGGAACTGGTCTCACAGAAAGGGATTGGCACCACGGCGACGCTGGTATTTCCCAAAAAGCGCGTGGCCATCGATACAGCGAAGAAGAAGACTGAGGCGGAAAAGGTTGAACCAGCCGCCATTCATGATCCGGAGGCCGATGGCGACCAGCCTACCAACCGGACGATCCAATAAGCGCTTCGGCTTCTTCTCGGCTCATCGTCAGCGCGCGATTGCAGATATTATAACTGAATCCTGACCGGGCAAGGGCAGCCAGAGCTTTGTTTTTTGCGGCATCATCGACGCTATCCGATGTTCTGAATGGTCCAACACGACGACGTCGTGCAACACGCAGAGCGGCGACCAGATCCGGGTTTTCACCGGAATCATTGTCGATTTCGCGCAATGTTCTTTGTGTTATTTCTGATGAAATTCCGCGCATATCCATTTTGGCGATAATCGCCCGTGTTGACAGACCACGATTGCGCAGTGACCGGATCGCACCAGTGGCATAGCCCTCGTCATTGAGCAGCCCCGATCGCTGGAAGGTCTGGATCAATTCGTCCAGTATCCGGATGCAATCTTCCCGGTTCTGCTCCTTGTGGAACATGCAGGATTTGTCGATTTTCCGCTGCATCACACGGCGGAACTGGCCGGTGCTGGCGGCAAAACGCTGCAGGTAATACAGGCCGGAGTTATGAAGATAAGTCGCCGTGATTTTTTTCGGCGGGCGGGGGGCATTTTTCGCCGGTTTCCGGTGTTCCGGGCTCTTGATCGTGCCTGTAACTGCTCTATGTTGGAGGGGTTCGTCTTCCATGAGGTTCACAGTACCACAATGAGCAATCCCGTGTCTTCCCCCGCCACACCCGCCGTTCCACATGTGGCGCCGGCGCCGCGTGTTATCCGCGGGGTCAATAGAATTGGCCTGATGACCTTTACAAAGAAGGAAGTGTCTCGGTTTCTGAATGTCTATCTGCAGACTGTTTTGGCGCCGATGATCACGACCGTGATCTTTTTCATGATTTTCGTTCTGGCTCTGGGGCATGAGAACGAAGCCGTTGACGGTATTCCGTATCTTGAATTCCTGGCACCAGGCCTGATTATGATGGCGATGGTGCAGAATGCGTTCGCTAATACGTCGTCATCAATCGTCATTTCAAAAGTGCAGGGGAACATCGTCGATGTTCTGATGCCGCCCTTAAGTCCGATGGAGATACTGGCCGGTTACATGCTGGGTGGAATTTTCCGGGGGTTGATTGTCGGGTTGGCTTGTTTTGCGGTGATCTGGATTTTTGTTCCGGTTCATATTTATTCATGGCCCGTTTTTATCGCATCGGCTGTTCTTTCGACCATGATGCTGTCGCTGATGGGGATTGCCGGGGGGCTATGGTCGGAAAAGTTCGATCATCTGGCGACGGTTACAAACTTTGTCATTACACCGCTGTCATTCCTGTCGGGGACGTTCTATTCGATTACCCGGTTACCGGATATCTGGAAGACGATTGCAGAATTCAACCCGTTCTTTCATATGATTGACGGTTTCCGGTACAGCATGATCGGCCATGCCGACAGCCATATCGGCATGGGTCTTCTGATGCTGGCTATTGTCAATATTCTGATGTTTATTTTGTGCTATCGTATGCTGCGCACCGGATACAAAATCCGCGCCTGATGTAGGAATTAGGAAATGGCGAATATCATTCTTCCCTTCATGCTTGAATCGAGCGGTCTTCGTGGCCGCGTGGTCTGGTTTGACAGCCTGCTGGACGATATTCTGGGCCCCCATGGGTATCCGGAACCGATGGCGTTGCTGACGGGCGAGGTTGCGGTTCTGGCGGCGCTGCTCGGTGGCATGCTGAAATACGAAGGTGTATTTACGCTGCAAACGCAGGGGGATGGCGCGGTGCGGATGCTGGTGAGCGATTATACTTCCAGCGGCGATGTACGGGCCTGCGCGACTTTGGCCGAGGGGCAGGATATCGCTGCTCTGTCCGGCAACGGGATCGATCTTCTGGGCAAGGGTTATATCGCTTTTACCGTCGATCAGGGCGAGCATGCAGAACGTTATCAGGGTATTGTTGAGCTGCGCGGCGCTTCCTTGCTCGACAGTATTCAGTATTATTTCACCCAGTCCGAGCAAATTCGTACCGGTGTTCAGTTAGCTGTTGGCAAGGTAAACGGGCGGTGGCACGGTGCGGCGATCATGCTGCAGGATATGCCTGATGAAGGCGGAATTGCTGTTGCGCATGAAAGCAATCATGTCTCGGAAGAAAACGAACACTGGCGGCGAGCGATGATGCTGCTACAGACATGTACCAAAGACGAGCTGTTGTCTGCGGATATCGGGCCGCACGATTTGCTGTTCCGCCTTTTCCATGAGGAAGGCGTTCGCGTTTTTGCCGAGAGGGCGGCCCAGAAAGGCTGCCGTTGTTCTATGGAAAGGGTTGAAACGATCCTCGGGACCATGAGTGATGATGACATAATGCATATTACCAAAGATGGAAAAATTACGATGTCCTGCCAGTTTTGCAGCCGCGATTTTACCTTTGACCCGGCAGCGCTCGGGCGTAATATGGAATCGTAATCCATCATCCGATTCAGGTGCTTTATGAGATCATTTTCTTCGGTTTCTGCCGTTTCCCGTGTTCTTCTGGTGGGGGCGTCACTGCTGTGCGTATCCGCATGCTCGACAACCACCCCGACCAGTACCGAGCCGCCGGCCCAACTGACATTTACCAATATTTCCCCGTATCATGTCGATGCGCAGCGCGTTGAAGTTGAAACCCAGTACGTGCCGGGCAGTGATCCCAAGGATGTATCATCCTCGTTTGCGGTGCCGCTGGATATCGTCGTGAAGCGTTATGCTGAAAATCGGCTGCAGGCGGGCGGCGTTCGGGGTGGGCTGAAGTTCATAATTGAAGATGCCCGCATATATCAGACCCAGTTCGAGCAGAAGAACAAGGTCGTCAACTGGATGGGTGCGGGGAAGGAAGACCAGTATGAGGTATTCCTGCGCCTGCGTTTGTATTACACCGACGATATGGGCATGCAGGAAGGCCGCAATGGCGTCCTGAATTTCAACCGTACGCTGACGGTTCCGGCCAGTGTGTCGCTGGCCGAACGTGAGCGCCGCCAGCTTCAGTTTCTCGACCAACTGATGAAGGATGTCGATGCGAATGTCACGAAGGCGCTGCAAGAGCGTTTCAGCATGACCGATAGCGATGCGATCCCGCTGACAGCGCTTTTATCGACGCCACAGGTACGGTGAGAACAGGATCAGCAGGGTCACGAGTTCCAGACGGCCCAGCAGCATCCCGAAAGACAACAGCCATTTTGCCGCATCGGGCAGGGGAGCGTAATTGCCCGCCGGGCCGATGATGGGGCCCAGACCGGGGCCGACATTCATCAGTGATGTGGCTGAGCCTGTTACACTTGTCACGAAATCGACTCCGGTGAAGCTCATGGCCACCGACAGCAATGCCAGCGACAGAAACAGCGACACCATATAAACGACGACCGAGAACAAAACTTCTTCGTTCACGGTGCGGCCTTCATAGGTGATCGGGAAGACGCCGTGCGGGTGGACAAGGCGGAACATCTGCCGCTTGAATACCGCCCACATGATCTGGAAACGCATAATTTTGGTACCGCCGCCGGTTGATCCGGTACAC
>JAMHVA010000043.1:0-2300 GCA_035904625.1 Alphaproteobacteria bacterium
GTAATTGATCCGTGGTTCATGCCCCAGAGCCTTGAAGCATGATGACGCCAGATCCTTAAAGCTGCGGGCCTTGCCGGAACCGACATTAAACAGGCCGTTGACCTTGGGATTGTCGTAGAGCCACATCATTACGTTGACGCAATCATCAACGAAGACGAAATCACGCATCTGCCCGCCATCTTCATATTTGGGATTGGGGGAACGGAACAGTTTGGCTGCTGCACCCGCCGTGATCTGCGGATAAAGTTTGCAGGCGACGCTCATCATATCGCCCTTATGGTATTCATTCGGTCCATAGACATTGAAGAATTTCAGGCCTGCCCATTGCGGCGGCAGTTTTTCATCGCCGTGTTTTGTATCATGAACAATGCGGCAGGTGCGACGATCAAACAGGTGCTTGGACCAACCATAGGGATTGAGCGGCTGAAGGGTTTTCAGATGCTCCGGCGTTTCGGCATCTTTAAAACCCTGATTGCCGTCACCGTAAGTCGCCGCCGATGATGCGTAGACAAAACGGACATCATGTTCGGCGCACCACTTCCACAATTTGCGCGATAATGTGAAGTTCGTCTGGATAATCAAATCGGCATCGCGTTCAGTCGTCGCGGAAATCGCGCCCATATGAAAGACCGCTTGTATCTCGCCGTCATGCTTGTCCATGTAATGGAGAAGATTGTCCGGATGAACGATGTCACGCAGTTCACGCTTGGCAATGTTCCTCCACTTGTCTTCCGTGCCCAGATAATCGCAGACAACCAGATTGGTCAGCCCCTTCTCCTCCAGCTTCGCCAGAAGGTTTGAGCCGATAAATCCGGCGCCGCCCGTTACGATGATCATTTTCTGCCCTCTTATCTGAATTATCCAAAAGCTTCATATATTTAGCATTTTGGCGGCGGAAACCCAAAGCGTTCTTTATCCACAGGATAATCTATTCCCTTTGAGGGGGAGTCGCCTTGCAGAGGCTGGCGACTCCTGCTACGGATTTTGTCATGCAAAAATCTAAATTCGATCCCCGGTTCCTTGACGATATCGCCCGCGTTGCGGGTGGTGCGATCAATATCGTTTCCGGCCTGCAACAACAGGTGCGTGAAGATATGCGGAGCCGGATGGATGACATGGCCGCACGTGCCGATCTGGTCCCCCGCGAGGATCTGGATCGTGCTGAAGCGATGATCCTGAAACTGCGCCAGCGCGTTGACGATCTCGAAGCACGTCTGGACAAGATCGAGGGCAAAAAGGTAGCACCGCCCAAGAAAACTGAAGCCAAAAAGCCAGCAGCGAATAAATCGCCTGCCAAAGCAAAGAAGAAATCCAGATGAGCGACAGCATGAGCCACCAGATCGACCTTTACGAAGACGTCAGCAATCCGCTGGATTGTGTCGAGGAAGTCATGCACAGCCATGACTGGGCTTATGACCGCCCCACCGATTCAGAAATCGTCGTTCAGGCATCCAGCCAGAAAAGCCATTACCGCATGACCTTCCTGTGGCAGGAAGAATACAGCGCGATGCAATTCTTCTGTGAGATGGATGAATGCATTCCCGAAGCACGCATGACGATGACCGCCCGCAAGCTGAAGGACATCAACGAACGCCTGTGGCTCGGGCATTTCGATGTGCCGGAAGATACGCGCACGCCGGTTTTCCGCTACACCTGCTTGTTCCGCGGCACGCAGACATCAGGTATTGAGCATGTCGAGGATATCGTCGAGATCGCGATGGCGGAGTGCGAGCGTTTCTACAACGTCTTTGCCCTGCTGGCGACGGCACCGACACTGACCGAAGATGTCCTTGAACTCGTCATGGCCGATCATGGCGGCGCAGCCTAATTCAAAACCGAACATCGCCTTGATTGGCTGCGGCAAGATGGGCAGCGCCCTTTTGCGCGGCTGGTTATTGTCCGATCAGGTTGGCCATGTCTATATCCTCGACCCCGGCGGCATACCGGATGAATTTGAAGATTTCATTCCCGACCGCATCACCTTCTACGACAAACCTGAATTGTTCGCCGGTGCTTACCCTGATGCCGCTGTTTTTGTGATCGCCGTTAAACCGCAGATCATGAATGATGTCTGCACAGCGATTCAGAAATCCATCGCCACAGATGCGCTGGTTTTATCGATTGCCGCCGGGCAAAAGATTGCCAATTTTGAAGGCTATTTCGGCGAAAACCAGCCCATCATAAGAACCATGCCGAATACACCTGCCGCGATTGGCAAGGGTATTACCGTCGGCTGCCCGAATATGCATGTCTCGCCAGCTCAGAAAAATCTGGCCGCAGATCTTTTGAAAGCCGTAGGC
>JAMHVA010000044.1:0-4082 GCA_035904625.1 Alphaproteobacteria bacterium
AGTTGATCCTCAGCATGTATGCGGCGCGCCGCTTTTCTATCATGCATGATGACAGGGCTTGGTTCTTCGCCGGTGATTCCGCGATGGGGATTCCCTATTTCCGCGCCCTGAATGCCGGATTCTTCGTCAGCAGCCAGCTGGCGTTTATCCTGACCCGCAATATGCGCCCGGAAACCAAGATGACGGCTTATAATGCCGTCCGCCCTGTCGATATCGCATGGGAATTCACAACCGCCCGCAGCAAAGATTTGCTCTTGCAGGCCTATCAGGATTTCAGCAAAATCAGTAGCGAATTGCCGTGGGAATTCATGACATTCGATCGCCAGACAACAGAAGAGTTAAAAGGAAGAGGGGAAAAATATGAGCCTTGATCAGTTTATCGACGATATGCCAAAAGTGGAGCTTCACCTTCATATCGAGGGGTCTCTGGAGCCTGAACTGATGTTTGAACTGGCCCAGCGAAACAAGGTCGCGATCCCGTTTAACAGCGTCGATGAAGTCCGGGCGGCTTATGATTTCAGTAATCTGCAGGATTTTCTCGATATCTATTATCAGGGCATGAGCGTTCTCCAGACCGAGCAGGATTTTTACGACCTGACCATGGCGTACCTGAAGCGTATTGCCGCCCAGAATGTCATGCATACCGAGATATTTTTTGATCCGCAGGGACATACCGAACGCGGCGTTGCGTTTGACACTGTCCTGAACGGGATTACGCGCGCGCTGAATGATGGCCGTACACAGCTGGGCGTTACATCGCACCTGATCATGTGCTTCCTGCGTCACCTGAGCGAGGAAAAGGCGTTTGAAACGCTGAAACAGGCTATTCCTTATAAGGACAAAATTCTGGGTGTTGGACTCGATAGCTCGGAAGTCGGTCATCCGCCGTCCAAATTCGAACGCGTGTTCGCCGCTGCCCGCAAGGAAGGTTTTCTGCTGGTGGCGCATGCCGGGGAAGAAGGACCGCCCGCTTACGTCTGGGAAGCGCTCGACGGCCTCAAGATTGACCGTATGGATCATGGAAATCGTTCGCTGGAAGATGGAGCGCTGGTCAAACGGATTGCAAATGATGGTATTGCCCTGACCGTATGCCCTTTGAGTAATCTGCGCCTGTGCGGCGTCAAGGATATGAAAGATCATCCGCTGAAGACGATGCTTGATCTGGGACTGAAGGCAACAGTGAATTCCGATGATCCGGCTTATTTCGGTGGTTATATGACCGAAAACTTCAAAGCTGTCGCACAGGCGCTGAGTCTTACGCGTGAAGATCTGCTGACCCTGACTCGTAACGGGATCGAAGCCAGTTTCGTCAGCAATGACGAAAAGGCTCGCATGAATCAGCGCCTGGAAAAGTTTGCCCTCGGTGCCTGATCGCGTTGCCATCATCGGCGCTGGCCCAGCGGGGTTGATGGCGGCTGAAATTCTTGCAGCGGCGGGCGTCAGCGTCACGCTCTTTGAACGTATGCCGACGGCAGCGCGTAAATTCCTGATGGCGGGTCGGGGTGGCCTGAACCTGACCCATTCCGAACCTTTGGAAAAATTCCTGACTCGTTATGGAACGGCGCGGGAGTTTTTAACTCCTTATATTGAAAAGTTCACACCCGATGATTTGTGCGCATGGTGCAAGGCTCTGGGGCAGGAAACCTATGTGGGGTCCAGTGGACGTGTATTTCCCAAAACGATGAAGGCATCGCCGCTGCTGCGATCATGGTTGCTTCGGCTACACCAGTCCGGCGTGGTTATTCATTATAACCGTACATGGACGGGCTGGAACGGCGAGGGGCTGACCTTTGACGATGGGCAACCATTCAAGGCGGATGCTGTGCTGTTGGCTCTGGGCGGGGCTTCATGGCCAAAACTGGGGAGCGATGGCGGTTGGGTCGGCATTCTGTCATCAAAGGATGTGGCAATTACACCTCTGCGGCCTGCGAATTGCGGATTTAACGTCCCGTGGTCACCGATATTCCGGGCGAAATTCGCGGGCCAGCCGGTCAAGCCGGTAGTGCTGTCCTGCGGCGGCCAAAACGTGCAGGGCGAAATCATGCTGACGGAGAAGGGGATTGAAGGTGGCGCAGTTTATGCACTTTCGTCATATATCCGCAAAGAGATTGAGGCGAAGGGGAAAACAGTAGTTACGCTAGACCTGCGCCCTGATATATCGCTTCTTGATCTGCAAACCCGCCTGAAAAAACCGCGTGGCCGCGATAGCATGTCCAATCATCTGCGCAAGACCGGCGGATTGTCGCCGACGGCAATCGGTCTGGTGAATGAAATTTTGCATCAGCGTAAAGGCGCAGACCCTGCCGTTCTGACCAAGGCGCTGCCGCTGACCCTGACCGGGACGACAGGCATTGAGCGCGCCATATCGTCAGCCGGTGGAATTGCGTTAGATGAAGTCACGCCGGATTTCATGCTGAAAAAAATGCCCGGCATATTCGTCGCCGGTGAAATGCTGGATTGGGAAGCGCCCACCGGCGGATATCTTTTGCAGGCGACGTTCAGCACAGCCGTGCAGGCGGCTAATGGGATTCTGGCTTTTTTACGCGCTGACTCTCGGACTTAAGCTGGCCGCAGGCCGCCAGAATATCTTCACCGCGTGTGCGGCGAATGGGCGCATCCAGGCCGCGCTCTTCCAGAATGCGGGCGAAGGCCATGATGCGATTGCGGCTGGAACATTCAAAATCGCTGTTCGGCCATTTGTTGAACGGAATGATATTCACTTTAGCCGGAATGCCGTAAAGAATATTCACGAGTTCATGTGCGCAATCATCGCTGTCGTTAACACCGGCCAGCATCACATATTCGAACGTAATCTTACGGTTCTCGCTGGTGCCAGGATAAGAGCGACAGGCGTCCAGCAACTCTTCCAGCGGGTATTTGTTATTGATCGGCATAATACTGCTGCGCAGGCCATTGTTGGGCGCATGGAGCGATATGGCCAGATTGACGCCCAGTTCTTCCCCGCATTGAACAATCTGCGGCACGACGCCGGATGTCGACAGGGTAATGCGGCGTTTGGAAATACTGAGACCGTCTTCGTCCATGCAGATTTTCAGGGCCTTGGCGACATTGTCGTAGTTATAAAGCGGCTCGCCCATACCCATCATGACGATATTGGTCAGGTCGCGACCATTCTGGGGACCTGATTTCTCATTGACCTTGGGCCATTCTTCCAGAACGTCGCGCGCGTGCATGATCTGCTGCAGAATTTCATGGGGGCCGAGGTTGCGCACCAGCGGCTGAGTTCCTGTATGACAGAAACGGCAAGTCAATGTGCAGCCGACTTGAGATGAAACACAGAGCGTGCCCCGGTTTTCTTCAGGGATATACACGGTTTCAATTTGTTGTCCGTCACTCATCGACAGCAGCCATTTAATCGTGCCGTCAGTCGATTGTTGCTCGGTAACGACAGTCGGGCGTTCGATAGAATAGTAATCGTCCAGCAGCGTACGCATATCCTTGGGCAGGTTTCCCATGCTCTCAAAATCACGGACACCGCGCTGGTAAATCCAGTTCCAGACCTGTTTGGCCCGAAATTTTGGCAAATCGTGAATGGCCAGAGCCTCCTGCATTTCAGGTAGGCTCATGCCGATCAACGCCATGCGCCCCGACGCATCGACGCGGGGGGCGGCAAATTTACCGGCATGTGAAGAAACGCTCATGTGGCCTCATGCTCCTTGTGCGGCCAGACACTACCCGAAGCCCCTCGAAAAAGCAAAATTATTGGAAATTCTTCAGGTAATCTATGATTTCGGCCTTCTGGTGCTGAATTCCGGACAGGTCGCTGGCTGATAGCAGGATGCCAGCCCGGCTGTCAGCCTCAACCTGCTTCAGGACCTCGGACAGTTTCGTGGCGCCGATCTGGGCCAATGTGGATTTGAAAGTATGCGCCGTGGCTGCCAGTGCGGCGGGATCGCCGTTTTCATGCGCGAGCGCTAACTCGGCACACAGCTTTTCTGTATTGTCGATAAAGGTTTTCAGTAAAGCAGGGAAACGGTCGCCTGCGACCAGCTTCATTCGTTCCAGTATGGCAAGATCGACCGGCCCGTCCCCTGTGTAGGCTTCGCCGTTGGCTTGCCGGG
>JAMHVA010000045.1:0-2491 GCA_035904625.1 Alphaproteobacteria bacterium
TCCTCGCCTTCCTTGGCCGGATAGAATTGTTCGACCAGTGTGCGCCCGCGGCGGTTCAATTCGACCAATCCGGTTTCCAATGGCTTGTTGGTGGATTCTTCCAGCTTGCGGCCATAGGCCAGAACCGTCCCCTGATCCATCTGGATACCGGATGCAAACTGCACCATCTTGTTGTCAGCACCATAATCGGCATCCCACACGGTGGGAAAGCCATAGGTCGGCAGCTTCACGGTCGAAATCGTTTCATAGGGCGTGTCGCACATCTGCGCGTTTGCGGCAGACGGCAGGGCCAAAGACAATCCGGCGGCAAAACAAGCTGCCAGAACAAGCGGATGTTTGATTTTCATATATGACTCACAATCATGAGGGCCCTTGACCCTCAAGTTTAAAATCGTTACGGCTCTGTGTCCATGAAGATCCTGATCGTCACAGATGCATGGCAGCCGCAGGTGAATGGTGTGGTACGCACCTATGAACATCTGGGCGATGAACTCCGCGCGCGGGGTCACGATGTCAGGATCATCGGCCCGCATGATTTTCCATTCCGCATGCCCTTGCCCGGTTACCGTGAAATCGAACTGGCGCTGTTCCCCTATCGCAGACTGGCACACCTGATAGAAGACTATGCGCCCGAGAGTATCCATATCGCGACCGAAGGCCCGCTGGGACTGGCCGCACAAAAATGGTGCCGACGTCACCAGCGCCGTTTCAGCACTGCCTTTCACACCATGTTCCCGGATTATTTTGCCAAGCGCATGGCGAAACATATCAAGCCGCTCTATCAACCGGCACGGCGTTATGGAATCAGGCTGATGCGCCGCTTCCACAATCAGGCCGCCGTCATCATCACCACGACACCATCGATCAACCAGATCCTGACATCGTGGGATATCAAAAGCCCGATGGTCGCGATCCCGCGTGGCGTCCCGCTCGACCTGTTTACACCGGGCGGCCCGCGCGCGCTCGAACACCCGGGCAAGCCGGTCGCTCTGTTCGTCGGGCGCGTGGCGATTGAAAAGAACATCGAAGCCTTCCTCGGCATGCCATGGGACGGGGTCAAAATCGTGGTCGGTGACGGCCCGGCGCTGGCGTCCCTGAAAGCCCGCTACCCGGATATTCTGTTCACCGGAAGGAAAGTCGGACCGGAGCTTGCCAGCTGGTACCGCAGCGCCGATGTTTTTTCCTTTCCATCGCGAACCGATACGTTTGGTATTGTTTTAATTGAGGCGCTTTCCTGCGGGGTTCCGCTGGCTGGGTACCCTGTCCCCGGTCCGCAGGACATCATTACCAGCCCCCTTGTCGGGGCTATCGACACCGACCTTGCATCCGCATCGAGAAAAGCGTTACAAACCATTGGAACAAAAGAAGAAAGACATAGACACGCCCGTGAAAACTACACCTGGGCATCGTTCGCTGACCATTTCCTTGAGGCCCTGCGCACATATTCGTGCTGATCCTCTTGAAAATAAAAGAAAATGATAGAGTTTCCTAAAGATTCGGATTAAACACAGATCATTGCGCATAAAAGAGATAAGCATGGCTCATATTCTGGTCGCTGAAGACGATGGATCGATGCGTCACTTCCTGACGCTGGCGCTCGAACGGGCAGGACACAGAGTTGTGTCCTGCGAGGACGGGCTGTCGGCCCTGCGCGCGCTCGAAGCCGACATGAGCATCGAATTGCTGCTGGCCGATATCGTCATGCCCGGCATGGACGGAATCGAGCTTGCCAAGCGGGCGCAGGAAATGAAATCCGAGATCAAGGTTATGTTTATTACCGGGTTTGCCGCCGTTGCCATGGAGCATAAGGGCGCCGACACCGGTCAACCCCGCCCCGCCCCGGAAATCCTGTCCAAACCCTTCCATCTCAAGGATCTGGTGGATCGCGTCGACCAGCTTCTGGCGGCATAGAACCGTCTTTTCCGGCAGAAACGCCATAAAAGGCTTGAAACCGTCCGGCTTTTCTGGTTTCTATGAGGCCGTCTTGGAGACGCGCAATTAGCTCAGCGGTAGAGCACTGTGTTGACATCGCAGGGGTCGCAAGTTCAAACCTTGCATTGCGCACCATCCCCCTCCTCAAAATCGCCAAAAAGTGCATGTACTTTAAGTGTACTGCGGGTATAATTATCCCGTTAATCTTTCCTCTCTGACAGGTCCGTCATGATATCCATAAAATCGTTTTCTGCCCGTACAGGGATTGCTTTGGTTACCGTTGGTCTTTGCCTCGCGACTCTGCCCGCGCATGCTCAGGATACAGCCAAAGAAAAGGGCCTGATGCCGCCGCTGTCCACCTCGACAGCACCCGCCGCCGCGAATGCCAGTGAATATAAAATTTCCGAAGGCGAGGAAACACACCCGCTGCTGCGGCTGACGCCGGATGAAACGCAGATCCTGCGCATCAACGAAGACGCCACGACCGTGATCGTCGGCAACCCGGCGCACCTGAACGTGCTGATGGATAACCCCCAGATGCTGATCCTTGTGCCGCGCC
>JAMHVA010000046.1:0-10813 GCA_035904625.1 Alphaproteobacteria bacterium
CCCTGTCTTACCTGCGTCAGTTCCCCATTGATCGTCTGAAGATTGACCAGTCCTTCATTCGCAACGCGCTGAACAACCCTGATGACGCGGCTATCGCCCGCACCATCGTGGCCCTCGGACATTCCTTAAGCCTGAAAGTTATCGCTGAAGGCGTGGAAACCAAAGACCACGAAGCCTTCCTGATGGCACAGGAATGCGACGAGGTTCAGGGCTTCCGCTATTCGAAGCCGGTCCCCAAAGACAAGTTCGCGGCCTTTATCAATGGCTATAACGGTGACATCACCAGTTTCGCCGATACATAAGCCAAATCTTCCATAATATAGAATCGAAAATTTTGCCTTCTGCGGCCCAATCGGCTATGTAAAGGCCATGATGACAGCCACACCCCTGATTTCACGCAAATGTTCCGCCCTGAAGGGCACGACGAAAATCCCCGGCGATAAATCGATATCGCACCGTTCGCTGATGTTCGGCGCACTGGCGGAAGGGGAGACAATTATCTCCGGCCTGCTCGAGGGCGAAGACGTCATGAATACGGCAAGCGCCATGCGTGCATTAGGCGCCCGCATCGTTGACGGTAATGACGGGCTGTGGCGTGTGCAGGGTATCGGTGTCGGCAATCTGAAAGAGCCCTCTGAAATTCTTGATATGGGGAACAGCGGGACATCGACCCGCCTGCTGCTGGGCATTTGCGCCTCGCATGAACTCAACGCTATTTTCACCGGCGACAATTCACTGATCAAACGCCCGATGAAGCGGGTGATGGAACCTCTGTCGCAAATGGGTGCGCAGTTTCTGGGCCGCGATGGTGGTCGCCTGCCGCTCGCGATTAAAGGAACGCGCAACGCCAAAGCGATTGAATACAGACTGCCTGTCGCATCGGCACAGGTAAAATCGGCAATCCTGCTTGCGGGCTTGAACGCCCACGGCACGACAACCGTGATCGAAGGCCATGCCACACGCGATCATTCTGAAAACATGCTCCGCCACTTTGGCGTCGATGTTGAAATCAGCAAACTGTCCGATGGCGAAGCGATCAGCGTCAAGGGCGGCGCAAAGCTTCTGGGCTGCGCGGTCGATGTACCCGGCGATCCGTCTTCCGGCGCGTTCCCGGCCGTCGCTGCCTGCATCGTTCCGGGATCGGAACTGAAGATGAAGCGTGTCTGCGTGAACCCGCGCCGTGACGGCATTTATACAACGCTGAAAGAGATGGGCGCCGACATCCAGTATGTGAAAATTGAAACCGATGCCGGCGAACCCGTCACCGATATCATCGTGCGCGGAACAGGCACGCTCAAAGGTGTCGATGTTCCAGCGGACCGCGTCCCCAGCATGATCGATGAATTCCCCGTGCTGGCGATGGCGGCGGCTTGCGCCGATGGCGTCACACGCATGACCAATCTGGCTGAACTGCGTGTAAAAGAAAGCGACCGCCTGAAAATGATTGCTGATGGCCTTGTCGCCTGCGGCGTCAAACTGGAAATGGGCGAAGACTCACTCACTATTTACGGCACCGGCAAACCACCCAAAGGCGGCACACTGATCGAAACAGCGCTCGACCACCGTATCGCCATGAGTTTCCTTGTGCTGGGCCTTGTCACCGATGAGCCGATTGAAGTGGATGACGGCGCGCCGATCCGCACCAGCTTCCCGAACTTCATCGAACTGATGAACGCATGCGGCGCGCATATCGAAACCGCCATTCCGAAAGCGGCCTAGATCAAAGTTTCAGATGTTCCCAGTGCGTTGACGAATCTTCCGGCTTCCTGACCGTGATGCGCACCAGACTCTGCTCTTCCTGCTAGGCCAAACCAATCGGCATCGGGTTTACTTCATGCTGTCGCACAAGATCAAACGCCGTACGCATATCAACGCCCTTCGCAATCGTCACCACATCATCGACCGGCATCAACGGCGCAATCGCACATATCAGCAACGATAATTTCGGTGGCAATGTCGTCCCCGGCGGCAACAGCGGCTGGACCGTAATGCGATTGACATCCCACAGGCCCGTCAGATAGCTGCGGCGCGCATACACCTCATCCACCCAGACAGGGCAATAGCCCTTATCGGCGGCATCCTGCGATGCGTAATAGTGCTGAACCGCGCCGGTAATATGCGTCATATCCGCTGTGTCTTGCATGATCATTCCCCTGTTATGCCCCGCACCCTAGAGCAAAACTGCCAAATTTACAAAGTACCGATTTTGGGCTATTGAGGGGCCTATGAACAACAATATCCCCGTGATCGCAATTGATGGAACCGCCGCCAGCGGCAAGGGCACGATGGCCAAACGCCTTGCGGCTCACCTTGACTACGCCTATCTGGACACCGGGTTGCTGTACCGCCGGGTGGCGCTGACATTGCTGGAAAAGAAAATTCCGCCCACGGATACGGAAGCCGCCGTGCAGGCTGCGCGCGAACTCGACCCCGCGACACTGGGTGATCCAGCCCTGCGTGGCGCCGATGCCGGGCGTGATTCATCGGTGGTGGCCGCCATCCCGGAAGTGCGTAAGGCATTGCATGATTTCCAGCGTGAATTTCCCGCTAAAAGCGGCAAGCGCGGTGCCATCCTCGATGGACGTGATATCGGCACCGTGATTTTCCCCGAAGCCCCAATCAAGTTTTTCGTCGATGCGAAGATCGAGGTCCGGGCCGAACGCCGCCATAAGGAACTCGCCGGACGCGGTGAAGCCCTGCCCTATGAAAAGGTTCTGGAAGACATGAAAATCCGCGATGCCCGCGACAGTGGCCGCGATTTCAGACCGATGAAAATAGCCGAGGAAGCGATTATCATCGACACGACCTCTATGGGCCCCGACGCCGTTTTTGAAGAAGCTTTAAAGTATTTGTCTTCAAAAGTATAAAATATCTTTTATTTACAACATATTAGATGATCGTTGTTTTTTCTGGCATTAGATCATACTCCGGATATACAATATGTAAAATATAAACGGGGGTTAAACATGGGTAAATTTATCGAAACCTTTATTCTCGGCAGCGCGCTCGCCTTTAATGGTGCCGCCAGCGCACAAACATCGCAGCCTGAAAAAGCACAGGTAGTCAGCGCCAGCATCGGCAGCTCGACGCAATCAATGACCGTAAGCCCGGACGGCAACATCGTATTAAAATATCGCTTCGGCTTAGGGCCAGAGAACAGTTACGAGAGCGCTTACCCAACAACCTGCCAAACCTTCGTAGATAGAATGTCGAGCATGATCGGCGAACTGAGCACCTCAGCTTTAGTAAAGGATGCGGCTGCAACAAAAAGTAAGAATCTGACCCCTGAAGGAAACGAAATTCAGCAACGAATAAACGGTTATATCAGGCAATCTCTGGAATTCGTGGAGAACGGGATCGCGGCCTGCGGCAAAACACAAAATCCTCCGGTCGTTCCCCAGACTCTGGCTCCGAATATCAATGCGCTCAAGAGCGCTCTAACGCTCTAGATGTTTCGTCGTGGAATATAGCGATCTTATCAAGCCACCAGTCGCAGATGCGGGGCCTGTGCCGGGCGCATCTGGGCGAAAGCCTGCTTGGTCTGCTCGTATGCCGCCTCATCAGCACGGCGGCCGTTGAGCGGGCGATCAGTCATCGCGCGCGCTGCCATACGCAGATCTTCGAACACGGCAACAAACTTCGGACCTTTGGCTGCCAGCAAAATGGCGTCGAAATCGGCGGTCTTGTCGGCCGTGCTCAGCGCCCGGTCAACCGTGCGGTCAATTGTCCATCCGGCCTTGTCGGCAAATTCGGAGAAAAATGAGGGCGTCACGGTTCTTTTGACCGACGAGCCGGAAATAACCGCTGCGGGCGGGCTGTAATCACGATGGCCGGTTTCGGCATGAACATACAACTCGGATTCAAGAACCGCGAGCTTCTGAGCATCGGATTTACGTTTGAAAGTCCCTTTTAACATCACACACGCCTCTTTTTTTATGGGCTTATTTATTCGCTTTTATTATCTGGGGTCATTTTTAGGCCCCTGTTTATAGCCCCTTTATAAACACTTGAGTCCCGAGAGTCAAAAATGATAGTTATGTAAAAATAACAATCCAGTCAGCCCGCCATAACTCTTTGATTTTATAGGCTGGAATCGAAGCAGGATGTGGCGAAAGCCCGGCCTTTTGAGAACCGCATCGCAGAATACCTTTGAAGTATTTGAGACGCGGAAGCGCAAAAAGGCCGGGCTTGCAGCCCATCCGGCAAGAATTACAGTCATAAAATCTTGATTTGATTCAGGTTTTCCCGTATGAGTCACCCGTCCTTCCGGCACGAAAGCCGGGCCTTGTTTCTTTCAGAGACGAGCGCCTGCCTTATCCTCTGCCGGACCGGACATATCTTCCGAAAAAAGGAAATTACTATCATGGCATCAGTCGCCAAAAATCTGAAAGACCGCGAAGGCTCTGCCGACTTCGCAGACCTGCTCAACCAGAGCATGGGTAAAGGCAAGCGTATCGAAGGAAATGTTATCGTTGGCCGCGTCGTCAACATGACATCTGACTTCGCGATTATCGATGTCGGCCTCAAATCCGAAGGCCGCGTCCCTCTCCGTGAATTCTCAATGCCCGGCCAGCCGCCCGAAGTTAAAATCGGCGACAAGGTCGAGGTATTCATCGAGCGCATGGAAAACCGTGATGGCGAAACCGCTATCAGCCGTGAGAAAGCCCGCCGCGAGGAAGTCTGGGTCGAGCTTGAAAAAGCATCCCAGAAAGCCGAACGCGTTACAGGTATTATCTTCGGTCGCGTTAAAGGCGGCTTCACTGTCGATCTCGGCGGTGCTGTTGCTTTCCTGCCGGGTTCCCAGGTGGACATCCGCCCCGTGCGCGATGTATCCCCGCTGATGGGCACACCGCAACCGTTCCAGATCCTGAAAATGGACCGCAGCCGTGGCAACATCGTTGTCTCGCGCCGCGCCGTTCTCGAGGAAAGCCGTCAGGAAGTTCGTTCCGAAATCCTGGGCACCCTCAAGGAAGGTCAAGTTCTCTCAGGCGTGGTCAAGAACATCACCGATTACGGTGCGTTTATTGATCTGGGCGGTGTTGACGGTCTTCTGCACGTTACCGATATCTCGTGGAAACGCGTCAGCCATCCGTCCGAGATGCTGCACGTGGGCCAGAGCATCCAGGTGCAGGTCATTCGCTACAACGAAGAAAACCAGCGTATTTCTCTGGGCATGAAACAACTCGAAAGCGATCCCTGGAAAGGCATCGCTGCGAAATATGTTCCGGGCCAAAGATACACAGGTCGCGTCAACAACATCACCGATTACGGTGCGTTCGTTGAACTCGAAGCCGGTATCGAAGGTCTCGTGCACGTTTCCGAAATGTCATGGACCAAGAAAAACGCTCATCCGGGCAAAATCGTTTCGACATCGCAAGAAGTCGAAGTCATGGTTCTGGATGTCGATGAAGAAAAACGCCGTATTTCCCTCGGTATCAAACAAACCCAGGACAACCCCTGGATCAAGTTTGCCGCCGATCACAAAGACGGTGAAGTTCTCGAAGGTGAAATCCGTAACATCACCGAATTCGGCCTGTTCGTGGGCCTGTCCGGCGATATCGACGGTATGGTTCACCTGTCCGACGTCTCATGGGACGACGAGAGCGAAGAAGCCCTCAAAGCGTTCAACAAAGGCGACATGGTCAAGGTCAAGATCCTTGAGATTGACGCTGAGAAAGAACGCGTTGCTCTGGGCATCAAGCAACTGACCGGTGAAGACCCGAACGTGGGCGCTCTGGAAGGCATTAGCAAAGGCGCGGTTGTCACATGCACAATCACCGCTGTTGATGACAAAGGCGTTGAAGTTTCCGTGAACGAAAAAGTTTCCGGTTACATCAAGAAAGCCGACCTGTCGCGCGAACGTTCCGAACAGCGTCCCGACCGTTTCGCCATGGGCGAAAAAGTCGACGCCAAGGTTGTTTCCATCGACAAGAAATCCCGCAAACTTGGTCTGTCGATCAAGGCACGCGAGATCGATGAAGACAAACAAGCAATGGAAGAGTTCGGCTCGACCGAGTCCGGTGCGTCTCTGGGTGACATTCTGGGCGCCGCTCTCGGCGAAGCCAAGAAGAAGTAATCGCCTGATCGATCATAGATCAAAGAAAACCCCGCCATTTGGCGGGGTTTTTATTTATGCCGGGCCTATGTCGGACGGGGAACCTTGGAACGTCGCCAGGATACCAGCGCGCTTAAGGAGAAGAACTGCAGCGGGAAGATTAATACGTACAGTAAAATCGCCCAGCTGAACTCATGCGGGTCCAAAAGAACCGAAGCCCCTTGCAACGACTGCCCCAGAGCAACAAAGAAGAAAATGGTCGGACTAACTTCATGCGGCAATACATAAGCCTTGCGAAAGGTCGGAACGTTCCCTGCCGTTTCAACGGCAAGCAGCCAGAGCAATGCGATATCAGGGTCACCCGTGGTGACCCATAACGGAATCGCTGCAAAAGCGGCGCCCAGAAACATCCAGTCACTGCGCGTGACGTACCCAAACCCGTGGCGGCAGCACATACAAAAATTGATTGTCAGCAGGATCGCGAGAAGACCCGTGCGATAGGCTGCAACGCCAACATCCTGTTCCAGCATATTGATGAAAGCGATCACGGTAATAATGACCCAGATCATGACCGAGAAGGCATGCGGCTTGTGCGTACCTTTCCAGATACGGACCAGCGCATAAAGACAGACGGCCGTCGTCACGACGATGGAGGCATAGCCTAATAATTCTGAAAGGGTCATCCTGAAACGCCTTATATGGCTTACGAATTATAATCTTAAGAATTATACACGCTTCGCTGGCCTCCGCCAGTCACCCCTATACTCGCCGGGGTACATAAAGTTTGCGTGCGAGGAAGAAGCTGTACTAGGGTGCCCCTATGCCCCGGAACCACACACAAGCCGCAAAGGCCCCGCGCTTCAGCCCGCGCACGATCGCGCAATCGACAGCCTTCGTCGAGATGTGGCTGGACAGGCATTTTCACCATAACATCATCCCCGGCCTGTCATTCAGCTTGCATAAAGATGACAAGCCCCTGATCAGTCGACAGTGGGGACATGCCGATACCGAAAACCAGATCCCGCTGACCGGTCAACATATTTTTCGCGCCGCATCGATCGCCAAAATATTCACGGCTACCGCTACCGGCATACTGGCCGATGAAGGAAAGCTGGATATCGAGGACCGCATCGTCAAACATCTGCCATGGCTGAAAGAGAATAAGGCCATGCGGCATATACGCATCCGCCATCTGCTGGGCCATACCGGCGGCATCGCACGCGAAGGCGGCATTGCCGCTGATTACTGGAACATGAACGTACCGTTCCCCGACCGTGCACAATTGCAAGTCGTCACAAAGGATATGACGCCTGTTTTCAATCGCGCAGGAAAACTGAAATATTCGAACTGGGGTTATGCGCTTTTAGGGGAAGTGATCGCGCAGGCAGCCCGGCAATCCTATGACGATCTGATCCGCAGCCGCATCATCGACCCGGCTGGCCTGACATCGACATTCACCGATGCGCCGCAAGTCGCCGCCGGTCGCACGACAGCCTCTCACCTATACACAGGCACGCGAACACCGCGCACAATCGAAACATATGTGTCGACAGCTTCATTCGCCCCGGCCACAGGACTTTGTTCAACAGCCGATGATCTGTGCCGCTTCCTGCATGCCTTTAACAGCGGCCTCGTATTGGAAGACATGAAATCATTCCTGATCACGCCGCTGCACAAGATTGACGGCGACCCTGAACTGTTGATCGGTCACGGTTTCATGACATCGGGGAATGATGAATATGCCATCACCGGCCATGGCGGGTTTTTCTCCGGGCAGATGACGGCCGCTTACATGCATCCGCCGTCCGGCGTCACGATATCCGCCTGCAGCAACACCCAAAGCGTCGATGCTGTATCTCTGGTTGAAAACGCATGGGCGACATTCCGCTTCTTCCATGAAAACGAGCGCGCCCTGAGCACGGAACACGCGCGTACAATCAGCGGCCGCTACACAAACACGCTGGATGATCTGCATGTACTGGCCACAACAAAGGTGGCGGCGATTCTGGACCTCGCAGAGGAGGCGCTCTGGGGCAACGCCGATATCCTGACGTCCGACGATGGCGGTATTCATTATCTGGATGCGAATGCCGGTGAAATGGAACACGAAGCCGAACCTTCGACCTTTACCGTCGAGCAGGGGAGCGTTCGCCTGCGCCACCAGTCGATCACCCTCCGCAAAACCCTTGATTTTTCATAGATTTATATAGGTTCCGGGCAGATACGGAATCGGGCCGGAATCGCTGATTTCCGCGCTTTTTGTCTTAAAAAATCGTTTCCAATCAATGACTTTCCCTGTTTTTGCCATGATTCTTCCCTTGACGGGACACCTGAATTTCAGGCATTCTGGAAGAGTACCTTTAAGTGTATGAGATAAAACAGCAATTCGCTTTTCGCCCGGAAATCGGCCAAAGCAAACATATAAGGGGAATGTGGATGACAAAGTCGGAACTGATACAGCGCCTCGCTGAAAAAAATCCGCACCTTTACATGCGCGATGTCGAGAAAATCATCGACACCATTTTTGATGAAATCACAGCAGCCCTCGCCAAAGGCGACCGTGTTGAACTGCGCGGCTTCGGCGCGTTCTCGGTCAAAGTACGCGAACCGCGCGTGGGTCGTAACCCGCGCACCGGCGAAAGCGTTCAGGTGGATGGCAAGCGTCTGCCGTTCTTCAAAACCGGCAAGGCCCTGCGCGAGCGCCTCAATGGCGGCGTCGATCACGGCGAAGATGCCGACGACGAGTTCTAGGATTCGTTTTCACAATACAGAATTGATAAAGGGAGCTGATCGGCTCCCTTTCTTATTACAGATCAGAACGCACCGAATTGCGGCACCGCCTGATAAGACGGATGGGTTTTCCCCTGCACATGCCGCCGGATAATATCGTCATGGAAATGCGTGAACTGCCACATCGAAACCGATTGCGGTTCAGTGGGCTGGCGGCCATTGACGCTCACGGCGTTCTCAGCGCGGATATGCAGGGCCAGTTTCTTCTCGTCCGCCAGCGCCGTCGGCACGGACAAGAACACACGGCGCCCCTTCAATATCCGGTCAACCGGCGATAAAACGCGGCCTGTGGGATAAACGTCCGGCTCGACCCGCGCTGATATAATCATGTGTGCATGCGATATGGCAGTTGCATCAATATGGAAGCGCGCGGTTGTGCGGTTCTGTAATGTATACGCCAACGCGCGATAACGATCATGATCAGGCTCGCCCAAGGGCAAGGATACCCCTTTTGTATAATTCTCGACGACATCGCGTGCGGATATCGTAACAGGCGCAGTGGCTTCAGCGCGATAGCGGAATTTATCGACCAGCCCGCGCACGCTGACCGGGTATGACAAGCTCACTTTATCGAATGTCACACGGAAACAATCATCGCCTTTATAGGAATCCGTATCACTGCTCAACAGGACCCGGTGGCGCGGATCGTCAATCCGGCGATATTCGATCAGGAAAAACCCGGCAGGAGACGTCGGACGTTTCTCAGGGTTCACATGCAGCACGGGCAGATACCCGGCCCGTGCCAGACGGCGCTCCATGCGCTCCAGCAACGTCAGGCTTTTTTCGGCATCTGTTTCGCCGGTTGCATAATCAAGGACGGTTTGTGCATCTGCTGGCATGGGGAACCTCGTTTTTCTTTTTATATATGTCATTACTTAGGGCCTGCTGCTCCTTCTGGCAAGGGTTGCTTTTCCTTGTGCAGGGTGTCAAAAAGAAGCGTCATTCCCACTCTTCAGGAGAGAAACCCCATGCGTGCCCTGCCCAAAATTTTCTGCGCCATCGACACGCCGGACATCAAACAGGCCGCCAATCTGGCCGAAGCCATGCGCAACGCCGGATGCGGGATCAAGCTGGGGCTGGAATTCTTTAATTTCAACGGCCCGCAGGGCATTGCCGCCATTCGTGACGCGTTCAACGACCTGCCAATTTTCCTCGATCTGAAACTGCACGATATTCCGAACACAGTGGCCGGTGCCGTGCGTTCAGTTGCCAACCTGAATGTCACCTACCTGACGCTACACGCATCTGGTGGCCGTGAGATGATGCAGGCCGCGCAATATGCCGCCGATGGCAAAATGATGTTGCTGGGTGTCACGATCCTGACATCGCTCGACAGTGCAAACCTCGAGGAAATCGGTTACGCCCTCCCCACTCAGGAAGCTGTCGTTCGATTGGCGCGCATCACCGAAGAATCGGGGCTTGCCGGAATCGTCTGCTCGCCGAAGGAAATCCAGCCTGTGCGCTCCAGCCTCGGCCCTGACCTTGCACTGATGGTGCCGGGTATCCGTCCGGCGGGCAGCGCGACACAAGACCAGAAGCGCGTAATGACGCCCGAAGAAGCCATTCATGCGGGTGCGACACATCTTGTGATTGGCCGCCCGATCACCGGCGCGGAAGACCCGGCCAAGGCTGCCGCTGAAATCATGGACAGCCTGAAGAAAGCCGCCGCATGACAGGAATTAAATTCTGCGGCATCAAAACCAAGGAAGCCCTGAACGCGGCGGGCCGCCATGGCGGCGACTATGTCGGCCTGATGATGTGGCCAAAATCGCCGCGTGCCGTTAGCATCGAACAGGCTCGCGCCCTCTCTTTAAACCGGCCCGGCAATCTGCGACTCGTCGGCGTCTTCGTCAATCCGGCGGATGATGAATTGCGGAAGACCCTGACCGATGTGCCGATGGATATGATCCAACTCCACGGTGATGAAGACCCCGGGCGTGTTGCCGCCATTCGTACCCTGACCGGCCT
>JAMHVA010000047.1:0-15113 GCA_035904625.1 Alphaproteobacteria bacterium
TTACCCCAATTCAGAACTGGCTGCCGGTGGATGGGTTCCGCCGTCTCACAAGACACCTGCCGAGAGCCGCGCAAACCTACGCAAGGCCGACCAGTTACTGAAAGAGGCCGGATGGATTGTCGTCAACGGCCAGCGTGTTAAACAAAGCGATCAGAAAACACCGCTGGCATTCGAGATCATGCTAGAGCTTCGGAGGGATGAGAAAATCGCCCTCGCCTTTGCCCGCAGCCTTGAGAAACTGGGCATCGCGATCAAGATACGCGTCCCAGATATGATCAATTTCTCCGAGCGCCTGAACGAGTACGATTTTGATATCGTTTTATATTACTGGTTATCGACGCTTTCGCCCGGCACCGAACAGTCCGTCTTTTACAGTTGCGAATCCGGAAAGCAGAAAACCTACAAGAACTTTGCAGGTATCTGTGATCCGAAAATCGATGAACTGGCAAAATCCATTCCGGCGGCCCCGACCCGAGAAGAACTGGTCGCACGGGTCCATGAACTAGACCGTGCCTTGCTGGCCGGGCACTACATGATCCCGCTGAACTATGCCGGCGTTGATTATGTTGCCTACCACAGCAAACTGCGCCATCCCGATACGATCCCCCTTTACGGGATGGTTCTGGAATCGTGGTGGACCGAGCAGAAATAGCGCTCGCTTATTACCATAATCTTATTTTCGTGGTTTGTGGGTGAATTTACAAAACGGCATTGAGCCCGCCCCCCAGTCTTGGTATGTTTCTAACACGTTGTTTTAACAGATTCTCCGGGCGGTATTCCGATGGCGGCTTCCTTTAAATTTATGTCTCTGGTTCTGGCAGGTGCGGCGATTGTCACATTGTCTGCATGCTCATCAACACCGACACAGTCGCAGTTGATGAATGATGCGCACTACTGGCAGAAGACAAGCACATCTGAAGCGATCTATCAGCGCGGCCCGAAAGCCCAGCAAATGCTGAACCGTGATATCGCACGTTGCACAACCGAACTGCGTGAAATGGATCGTCTGGGCTTCCTGCGTACACACACGCCGGGCGATACAGGCCCCGGCGGCGTTCCTGACGTCAACTCACCGGAAGGCAAGCTGGCGCAATGGGAAACACCCGAGCGCGATGGTTACTTGTACGCTGAGCACAGCGACTATCATGATTTTGAAACCTGCATGATGGCCAAGGGATGGGAGCGTATCGAGCACCTGCCCTATGACGTGGCGAAAGAATCACGCACCGACTACATCAACGCTATCAACCAGCAGGCCCATCGCACAAAGACCGGCGAGTATTTGCCGATTGAAGAGAAAAAGGGCGAATGGGACAGTCTGAACCAATAGGGTTCGTGATCCGCGAAATGCAAAATCCCCCGCATCATGCGGGGGATTTTTTATGCCACGCCGCAAAAACGACGAATAGATCCCAACACGTCATCAACGGATAATGATGTCATCAGAGAGCCGACGGTTTTTGAATCAAACCCGGGAAAGTCAATCAACTGATCATAGTTCTGAGGTGTGCTGGCATAAGCAACACGGCGTCCCCACGGCCTGTAGAGGTGCGGCCAGCTGGGGCCGAAAAGCCCGAAGGTCGGAACCCCCGCCGCCGCCGCACAGTGCATCAGGCCTGAGTCATTGCCGACATAGAAATCACAACGAGCCAATGCTGCCGCCACAGTGCCGGGATCGGCCTTGGCAATCACATCAATCCGGCGATGCTCCGGCACAGATTCCAGAACCTGCAGGGCTGCCGCTTCTTCACCCGGCGCCGCAAACACAGCCACGCGCGCATGCGGCAATATGCCGTCATCCGCTGTCAGGGCAGATACCAGTTCGATAAATCTTTCAACGGGCCATGTTTTCCCCGCCCAATTCGCCGTCGGCCCCACACCCAGCACCGGACCACCGGGCGGCACCAGTTCGGATGCCTTTTGCTGCTGTGCCTGCGTCGGCCACAGAACCGGTGACGGTACATCAGCAAGGCGCATCACGGCAGCATTCTGCTGAACCTTGTGCAAAGACTGATCGACACGCGAAGAAAAGATATAACGAGACTTCGCCCGGATCAGGCGCGATACAGCACTGTTCCGCAGATCGACGACGATATCCCATCTTGTCGGCCAGACTTCCCGCCATAATTCAATCCAGTGGCGATTATGTTTTTGTTTCTTCAGCGGGATAATCCGCTCCAGCCCCGGTACACCTTCAAAGATAGTCGTTGCCAGCGGACCACAGGCAATTGTGATGCGCGCGCCGGGATAGGTGCGGATCATATGATCCAGCAAACCGGTCGATAAAACAGCATCGCCAAGGCGGCTGGATGTGATAAAAAGAATTTTCATAGGGAATAAATACGTTATATGACCGATTTTACCAAGCCTTACTTTGTGACCCTGCCCGACCGTGTCGTAATCCGCGCACGTGGACCGGAGGCGCACACATTTCTGCAGAATATCATCAGCCATGACATGGATCTTCTTTCGTCACAGTCATCGCTCTATGCCTGTTTGCTAACGCCGCAGGGTAAGTTTCTGTTCGATTTTTTTATCAGTCGTGATGGCGATGACTACCTGATTGAATGCGAGGGCGGTGCGCGCGCTGAGGCCCTGCTGAAGAAACTGACGATGTATCGCCTGCGTTCCAAGGTTGATCTGACACTGGAGAATTATAAGCCTGTTTACGTGATCGTCGGCACTGATCAGTCCGCCGATCCACGTCATCCTCAATTAGGCCATCGTACATTCATAAAACCAGACATAGATGAACAACCGTTTACAGTGTGGGATCGCCTGCGCATCACACTTGGTGTGCCGGACGGCAGCCGCGATATGGAAGTTGAAAAATTAACCCTGATCGAAAGCCGCATCGATGTGTTCCATGGCGTTTCATTCACCAAAGGCTGCTATATCGGGCAGGAAATTACTGCGCGCATGCATAATCGCGGTCTTGCGAAAAAACACCTTATCCCTGTCAGGATCACTGGTTCCGTCCCGGAACCCGGCACCGACATCATGACCCCCGACGGCCATCTGGCTGGCGAAATGCGTTCATCCTGCGGCGATATCGGCATGGCCCTGATCAAAGATGAATACCGGGAGATCCTGAAAAACAGCGATATTTCACCGCTTGAAGCATAGAACTTGCGGCCATCCCTCGCCTGTGCTTAATTTTCCCCATAATAAAAAATACAGGGAACAGCATGGATCACTCACTCAGTCAGGAATTTGAGCAAAGCGCCCGCAATAATGCAGTCAGTATTGCAAGCGCTTTCGTAAAGGCGGCCAAGCAAAAACAGTTCAAGACATGGACAATATCAACGCTGGCGTTGCTGACTATCATTGTTCCGCTGGGCATGGGACTTGCCTCTCCGCTGCCGCTGGTGCTGATCGTGCCGCCCATCATTATGGCCAAGAACCTGATTGATACGCGTAAAAAGCAAAAAGAGATGCAGGATCAGTTCCGTGATATCGTCGATTCCGCGCCCGACCAAGTTCGCGGAATCATTAGCCATGAACTGAACGGGATGGAGAAAATCCTGAAGGAGCTGAGAAACGACATATCGAAGACGGATATCGATTTTGAAAAACGCCAGTTGAAACTGCTGGCGTCCGGCTTATGCCTGTTCGTGGCGCCTATCCTTGCCGTTCCCAGTTTCTTTTACCTTCTTCTGAAAGAAGATTCAGACAAAACCAACGAACTGATTCGCGCCGCCGACGCGGTTATCCAGAGGAACACACAGCCCCCTGCGCCATCCCCGTCAGCCTAGGCAGCTTCCATCCCCGACAGGAGAAAATAAAGACCCGCAATGATCAGTAAAATGATCACAGCCGCCGCCAGCAGCATGTCCCAGCGGCTGAAGAAATGATAAATATCGAAGGTCTTTTTTTCGTCTTCGCTTTGTTCATGATGATCCATTATGCGGCCTCCTTTTTCTGGGGTGTACCGTTCAGCGTCTTCAGGCGTATGGCGGCTTGGGCCGCGGCCAGACGGGCAATCGGCACCCGGTACGGCGAACATGACACGTAATCCAGACCCACGCCTTGACAAAAGGCAATCGACGCGGGATCCCCGCCATGCTCACCACAAATGCCTGCCTTTAATGATTTATTGGTCATCCGGCCCCGTTCAACCCCGATGCCAATTAATTGTCCCACACCTTCGGTGTCCAGTGTCGCGAACGGATCACGTTCAAAAATACCCTGACGCAGGTAATCCGGCAGGAAATGCGCCGCATCGTCACGGCTTAAGCCCAGCGTCGTCTGGGTCAGGTCATTGGTGCCGAAGCTAAAAAACGCGGCATCCTCGGCGATTTTATCGGCGATCAGGGCCGCACGCGGCAGCTCGATCATCGTTCCCACCGTGTAGGAAACACGTTTTTTCTTCTCGGCAAAGACGGCCTCGGCGGTTTTATCAGCCAGAGCCTTCATCAGCTTGAATTCAGCCTGTGTCGCCACCAGCGGGATCATGATTTCCGGCGTCACCGATACTTCTATGGCGGCCTCTATAATCGCCCGCACCTGCATCTCGTAAATTTCCGGGTAAGTGACACCCAGACGGCAACCCCTGTGGCCCAGCATCGGGTTGGCTTCGTGGAGCTCAGCCAGACGACGGTGGACTTTTTCCGGGTCCAGCTTGGCCACACGGGCGAAATCAGCAATATCCTCTTCCGTTTGCGGAAGGAATTCATGCAGCGGCGGATCCAGCAGACGAATTGTCACCGGCAACCCCTCCATGATCCTGAACAGCGCAACAAAATCACCACGCTGTTCAGGCAGCAATTTATCAAGTGCTGTGCGGCGATCCGCTTCATTGCTGGCAAAAATCATCTCACGCACATGCTGAATGCGCGCAGGATCAAAGAACATATGCTCGGTACGGCACAGGCCGATCCCTTCAGCACCAAAACCATGCGCGGTTTGGGCATCCAGCGGGGTTTCGGCATTTGCGCGAACGCCCATGATACGGACTTCATCCGCCCATTTCATGACGATTGAAAAATCGCCGGACAGTTTCGGTTCAATCGTCGGCACGACGCCCAGCATGACCTCACCGGTGCTGCCGTCAATCGTGATCATCTCTCCGGCTTTGACCGTTACGTCGCCGATCATCATGATGCCGCGTTCGTAATCCATCGCGATGGCGCCCGCACCCGCAACGCACGCACGGCCCATGCCGCGTGCAACGACAGCCGCATGCGATGTCATACCACCACGGCTGGTCAGAATGCCTTTGGCTGCGTGCATGCCGTGAATATCTTCGGGGCTAGTTTCACGACGGCAGAGAATAATCGCCTTGCCGTCCTTGGCCTTAACCTCAGCCTCGTCAGCGCTGAACACCACCTCACCGCTGGCAGCACCCGGTGAAGCGGGCAATCCCTTTGCCAGAACGCGTTTGTGCGCCATCGGGTCCAGCGTCGGGTGAAGAAGCTGGTCAATCGCCTGCGGCTCGATCCGCAACAGTCCTTCTTCCTTGGTAATCAGTTTTTCATTCACCATATCGACGGCGATTTTCAACGCTGCCGCCGTCGTGCGCTTACCCGAACGGGTTTGCAGCATGAACAACTTGCCGCTCTGCACAGTGAATTCAATATCCTGCATGTCGCGGTAATGTTTTTCTAGCGTCACGCGCACATCACAGAGCTGTTTGAAAACGGCGGGCATCACTTCTTCCATCGCGGGCAGCGTGCTTTGCTCTTTTTCTTTTCCCTTGATCGTCAGCGATTGCGGCGTGCGAATACCGGCAACGACATCCTCGCCCTGCGCGTTGACCAGATATTCGCCGTAAAAATAGTTCTCACCGGTCGACGGGTCACGGGTAAATGCCACGCCGGTGGCGCAATCATCACCCATATTGCCGAACACCATGCACTGGACATTGACCGCTGTGCCCCAGCTTTCCGGGATGGTATGGATGTTCCGGTATGTCACCGCACGCGGTGTCAGCCAAGATGCGAACACAGCGCCAACAGCGCCCCACAGTTGTTCATGAACATCCATCGGGAACGGCTTGCCCAGTTCTTTTAGTACCAACGCTTTATAATCCCTGACCACGGCTTTCAGCGTTTCCGCCGTCAGATCGGTATCCTGTGTGACGCCCTGATCGCGCTTATGCTCGTCGAGGATATCTTCAAACTCATGGTGAGGAACTTCCAGCACCACATCGCCATACATCTGGATAAAGCGGCGATAGCTGTCATAGGCAAAACGCTCATTGCCGGATTTGTTTGCCAAGCCCAGAACCGTGTCATCATTCAGGCCCAGGTTCAGGACCGTGTCCATCATCCCCGGCATCGACACGCGGGCACCGGAGCGGACCGACAACAACAACGGATTATCCTTGTCGCCGAACTGATGGCTCATCTGTTTTTCAAGCGAGGCCAGCGCCGCCGTTACCTGATCTTTCAGTTCCGCCGGATAGGTTTTCTTGTTGGCGTAATAGTAGGTGCACACTTCGGTGGTCACGGTAAAACCGGGCGGCACAGGCAACCCCAGAGATGACATTTCCGCCAGATTGGCACCCTTGCCCCCCAGCAGTTCTTTCATCTTCGCATTACCCTCAGTCTTCGCCCCGAAACCATAGACCCACTGCACGGCCATAAGAACCTCCAGAAATGTGAAATATGGTCCCAGACTACACCGATTCCTGCGGTTTTCAGGGGGTATATTCAGCCATCCACCTATTTTGTTGACAGGAGAATGCGAGCTTATGTAAAAATTTTAGCTATAAACAGACCGCTCTATAAAATAAAACAGGGATTTCCTATGAAACAACCGTCATCCATGGCGTCATTCTCGGCATCGGCCACCAACGGCTATGCCATTGATCTTGATGAAACCGCTGCCCGTATGGGGGCAGCCATGATGCTCGACGATCTGATACTCGCGGGCGACATCAGCGCCAGTACCTGCCAGACAGTGGCAGCCGCGCTCTATCCCGACCCGACAGTCCGTCAGGCGGGTTCCCATATGATCCGACACAAAATGATGTAGCCGCATGACAGCTAGACTTGTTGCCATTCTGTTTGATGAAAAGACGCAGTCATTCCTCGAACGCTTCGAACCCATGCGGGATGATGACGATCCGGTGGGCATCCCTGCCATGCATGAGGTCGGCGATCTTTCCCATCTGGTGGTTGCACTGGATGGACTGGAAGACGGCCACTACACACTGATCCTGACTGCGGATTTTGCCAAAGGGCCTACTGGTCATCTGACACTGGTCAGAGCCGGCAACGAAGCCAACCCTGTTCTTAAGAAAACTGTCGATCTGCAGCCCCTTATCGATTCAGAAATGGCCGACCATGACGAATATAAAAAGTTGGCGCTAAATGCTGCGGACGATGAAGAGGACGGACTGGTCGATGAAGATCTTTCGTCGGCGATCATGGATGCCATCAATCGCAAGCGTGCCGCCGATGTCGAGGGTTTTCTGGCCCCCTACCTGACGGACAATATCGAATTTAATGCCGAGTTGCTGGACGCGCTCGATTACATGGTCTATCCCCTGATGAAGAACGGTGTGAAGGGGATTGAACGTGAACTGATCGAACCGGAACCGCCATCACAAAAGAAAAACACCAAACCCGTCGGACGACATTTACACTAAGAAAGAACTCCACCATGACAGCACGACTGGTTGCCATCAGTTATGACGCCGAAACGCTCCGTTATATTGAAGCCGAAGCCGCCAAAACCGAAGAGGGCCAGATCGGCCTTGAGCAACTGGATGCGTTTGGCGATCTAAGCGAAATGTATGTTGAACTGAACGATTTGCCAGACGGCACCTATACGCTGATCGTCGGCGCCGACCTGCCGGAGAGCACCCTCGGACGCTTTAGGCTGCTGCATAACGATACCGGCAAAATCTGTTTTGAAACCACATGGGAATTACAGCCCACAATCGTGTCATCCCATCAGTATGGCAAGGAATACAGCGCCCTGATGATGATCGAAACCGACGACGAAGAGGATGACGAGACGCGCGAACAGGCGCGGTTTCGCCTCGCCGAGATCGAGGGCCGCCGTTCCGATGACTTGGAAGGGTTGCTGAAAAATCACCTCATGGGAAATGTCAGCTTCAACATTGAATTGATCGATGTGATTGATTTCATGACTTATCCTGTGGCTTCCGGATACATTCCCGGTGAAGATGAAATAGAAGAAGACCTGATCCCAAAAGCCGATACACCGGTAAAAGAGACTGCCCCCAAACGTACCCTCCATTAACAGGAAAAATAGCCATGGCCGCATCTGCACGCCTTACCTCTATCATATTCGATCAACCCACAACCGATTACCTTTGCGGCGAGATCGTGGCCGCCCAGCATGAGGAAGAGGCCTTCGGCATGATTGATATGTATGCCGATCTTGAAGAGGACGCGTACAAACTCAAAGGGCTGCCCAAGGGCAGTTATACGCTGATTGTCGGAGCTGATCTGGAACATGGCGATACAACCGCAAAGCTCACACTGATCAACGGAGAGACCAGAGACATCATCCACGAAACAACGATTGATCTTTCGCCCATCATGCAAACAGCTCTTCTCTACCGCGATGATTTTACCGAGGCGATGGAGAAAGCGATTGACCCGGATGCCACTGAGGAAGAAATGCAGGCCGCCGATGAAAAGGCCAATGTGATCAGCTTGCAACGGGTGGGACCGCTTGAAACCGTTCTGGCACCCTATATTGAAGGCAATCAGGCCTTTCAACTGGAACTGCTCGAAGTTCTCGACATGCTGACGAATTACTACCTTGTCGAAAACATGCTGGACCTGACAGAAGAGCCGCTTGTGCATCCGGCAACTTCACAGCCGGGAATGATCTTGCCGGGCAACAAGATTCTGCATTAGATATCTTTGACCAGCATCAGCGTCAGGTCATCATCAATGATCCGCATATCGCCCATATGAACAGCGTCGCGGTCATACATGACACCTGCCCCGTCCGGCACATAACCCAGCCGCACATATAGACGCTGCGCCGCGCCGAACCCGGCGTGCAACCCAACCGCAATCCCCATCTGGGTGCAGCCCCTGGCCAGCGCCTGCCGCTCACATTCCCGGACCAGCGCCTCACCGATCCCCTGACGGCGAACATCGGGCGCAACGAACAGATCCTGTATTTCGGGGATATTCAGACGGCGGAACGGCTGATAACGCGGGTGCCAGTTCAAAATAACATACCCGCCCAGACGACCATCCGGCTGGCGCACCTTGAAAAGCAATCTTTTTCCGGCGGCCTGCTCCTCAAAGCAGCGTTCGAAATAGCCAGCTTCGTGACTATTGCCTAAAGCCTGCAAGTCGCGGATGTCCTCAGAATTTGCCGCCGATATGTCTGGGTTTTGCGTCATAACGACCCGTTTTTAACAGTATTTCATATTTTCGGCGAAGGATTTTTGCTCGGCCACGCGTATAATCCCTGAAGGTTAACAAAACCACCGGAGAGACAACCATGACACGCCCTTCCACCACACTGCGTAAACTGATGCTGCTGAGTATTCCCGTACTGGCATTCACGATGATCATGCCGGATATCGCTTTTTCGAAAGACCGCGCACGTTCGGGCAGTTACCAGACCAACCGTGGCGGCGGCACCTTTGACGCCAGCAGCAGCCGCGAGCGCGGCAGCAGCGAACGCAGCTTCAACCGCACCAATGATCGCGGCACGACATCCAGCCAGCAATCCCGCACACGGAACCGCGAAGATGGCACTGGGACCAGCACAAGAAGCCACACCACAGCCGGCGGAAAGACAGTGACGGAGACACGTTCCGGGCAAAAGACCGAGACGGGTTACGAGTCTGACTGGTCGCGCACAGGCCCGAAGGGCAAAACGGTTACAGGTTCAGCCACAACGACCAAGAGAGAAAACGGATATGACCGCACAGGCACATGGACGAATGAGGATGGCAAAACCGGAACCTATACGGGTAACACAACCCGTACAGATCAGGGCATCGTGAGCGAGCAATCAAGAACGAACGCCAACGGCAAGACCATTACAAACACAACAACAGGCACACGCACAGACAACGGCTATACGCAAACAACAACACGCAATGGCCAGCAAGGTACCAGCACAAAAACTGTTGATGTGACACACAGCGAAGACGGTACCACACGTGATGTCACGCTAACCACAGCGGGTGGCAAGAGCAAATCATGGTCGGGCACGATCAAGGTAAACCCGTAAGCCTTCATATTTTTTGCATCAAACGGCGGCCAGCAATATGGCCGCCGTTTTTTCATGCGTTATGCGACGAACAGAATTCATCTCAAATTCGATATAATTTTTCTGCAAACTTTGCGAAATCTGTTTTGATTATCAAAGAGTTATAAACGGTTTTCAGGTACCATTATAATTATGACAAACATTTGGGTCATTGCAGGTGTTTCATTCTTTATCATCGCGACGTTGCTGGTGTCCTATCGGCTTGGCGATGCTGTGTACTTCGCACAGAAACACTGGAAGGCATCACTCTTTGTTTTGATCTGTGTGTCCACCGGAGCGCTGGCCGGGACAAATTTCAGAAACATGACGATGGTTCCCGACATCGAAGTTTCTGACGCTCTGTCCTATGTGGCCTCGTTCCACCAACCTTCCGAAGAAAAAGTTCTGGCGACGATCCGTAACTGTCAGGCGTTTGTGACGGCAAGACTCGATGGCCGTACCCTCCCTGAACGTTCCGACAGCAATCCGTCCCTCCTACACTTTGTCAGTGCCGTGCCCGTGGATTGGGATCAGTGCGCCAGAACGTTCGGGATGAATTACTGGAAACATGATATTGGAATTAACGGTGAAAGCGGCGGCGCCGCCTTGTGCCGCGCCTATCATGAACAGAAAGACTTTGCCTCCAGCGAAGTCGATAACTGGTGCGACACCGTATTTGCCGCTCAGTCCGATCAGGCTCATTATTGATGCTATAAGGTAAAATTCCTGACGAAATATGCTGCCGGAACCGTTTCCAGTTTGGCGGGAGTATCGGCCATGACGATTTGACATGCCGGGGTCAGATCCTGCTGGAACAACGAATTGATCAGTTCGCAAAACAGGTCTTTATCCAGCGCATCAAATCCGGTTTTCTCGTAACCATTTCCCAGCGCGTCTTTCAGGCGCCCGGGATTATTGACATTCTCGGGCGGGCCATCCCCCGTCAGCGTTTCACACGACGTCAAAAGATCGCACGTTTCCGATGCCGTCAGCAAACGCAGACTATGCCCGATCGGTTGCCACACCGGTCCGTGACGGTCATGCGTGCGCTGGTGAAATGTTTCATAGTGCACCTGAAACCCGTCGCAATCGCCGGCATGGTGCCACACGTTGTTCTTGACCGGATACGCCACCAGCCGCGCGGGCATGCCGCCGTAATATCCGCCCATATCCTGCTTGTCCGGGACAAAACTCCAGGTCTCGATACGGCGTATACCCGCCAGCGGCGATGGAGCGGCCTTCGCCCCCCACGGCCATAAAGCCCTTAAACTTTTCAACTGCCACTTCATAAAGGGCGCCCCCTGCCGTTTCTTGATGGCGTTTTCTACCACAGACACCCGGGACACTGTCAAATTTATGAAAAACATCAGCCGTATAGAAGAATATTCGGGATATTTTACAGCCGTTATTGTAATTTTCTTGTCTTAACCACCCCTTTTATGTCACCATCTCACTAACAACGACAAAAACAGGGGCGCGTAAAACCATGCCGATACCACCGCACATGATCCCGCCGACCAAGGACAAGTTCCGCGAGGTGCAGATCCCCCTTTACGATCAGGTGCCGCCGCCGGGCTGGGGCCCGAACGGAGAGCGCCAGCAACCGGCCAAACAGGAACGCCGTGTCTGGATCACGGATATCAACGGCAATGACATTACCGATGGCGAAGACGGCGGCAGCCGCCGTGAACGCCCGGCCTATAACCCTGACGTTCCGCGTTACGACTTCTAGGGTCACTTTTCCCTTCCAAAAAAGGCTGAAAATCCATATTCTTCCGGGATTATTTCAATCCCGGAAAGAGAACCATGACTCAAGCCGCTCAAGCCGTAAACGCTGCCCCCGAAACATCCCTGATCAAGGACATGAAGGAAATCGTCGCCCTGTGTAAACGCCGCGGCTTCATTTTCCCGGCCTCCGATATTTATGGCGGTATCAACGGTTTCTGGGATTACGGCCCGCTCGGCGTCGAGCTGAAAAACAACCTGCGCGATCTGTGGTGGAAGCACATGGTGCTCACCCCCCCGCTCGGCCCCAAGGGCACAGCGTACGAAGGCCAGCCGGTCGATATCGTCGGCCTCGACAGTTCGATTATCCAGAACCCCAAAGCATGGGTGGCTTCCGGCCACGTCGGCGGCTTCTCTGACCCGATGGTCGATTGCAAGGAAACCAAACTGCGTTACCGCGCCGACCATTTGCTGGTCTACAAACCGAAGACAGGCGATGGCAGCTGGATCGCCATCATGGAAAACACCGAAGACGATGAAGTTGAAAAGCGCATCAAGAAAGTCGGTCGCGGCAAGGCATCCGATTACGAAGTGCACAAGCTGGTCGATATTCCGGCGGCTGAATTCGCGCACATCATCGGCCCTGATACCAAAACACCGGGCACACTGACCGAACCGAAACAATTCAACCTGATGTTCCATACCTTCATCGGTGCCACCGGTGGCGATGAAAACAAAGCCTATCTGCGCCCCGAAACCGCGCAGGGTATCTTCCTGAACTTTAAAAACGTGCTGGATTCAAGCCGCGTGCGCGTGCCGTTCGGCATCGCCCAGATCGGCAAGGCGTTCCGTAACGAAGTAAACCCGCGTAACTTCATCTTCCGTTCGCGCGAATTCGAACAGATGGAAATGGAATGGTTCTGCCATCCGTCCGAAGCCAAAATCTGGCGTGAATTCTGGTTCCAGGAGCGTCAGAAATTCTGGCGTGCAATCGGCCTGCGTTCCGACAACCTGCGCATGCGCGACCATGATCAGGATGAGCTCTCGCACTACGCGAAAGAAGGCCTTGGCACAGCGGATATCGAATACCGCTTCCCGTTCACGGCGCCTGATTTCGGCGAACTGGAAGGCATCGCGCACCGCTGCGATTTCGACCTGACCCAGCATCAGGAACATTCCAAAGTGAAGCTGGAATATATGGACCCGGTGACACAGGAAAAATTCTTCCCGCACGTCATCGAGCCGGCGGCGGGCCTGACCCGTGGCGTGCTGGCGCTGCTGACCGAAGCCTACACACCGGATGCGAACCGCCCTTCCGGCGTCTATCTCGACTTCCACCCGTCAGTGGCGCCGAAGAAAGCGGCCATCCTGCCGCTGACAGCAAAGGACGAACACCCGGTACTGGCGACCCAGCTCTATATGGAGGTGCGCGAGCATTTCAATATCGACCTCGATATCAAGCAAAACATCGGCAAGCGTTACGCCCGTCAGGACGAGATCGGCACGCCGTTCTGCTTCACGATTGATGACCAGACCGTGCAGGACAAAACCCTCACCGTCCGCCATCGCAACACGATGAAGCAAGACCGCATTGCGATGGATAACGTGGTCGAATACATGCAGAAAAACATGCTGCTGGCGACGGGTCGGGGGTAAGGCACTTTGAGATTTTAAGAGGACTTATATATGAAGAAAATTCAAGTAAGTGTTTTATGTTGCCTACTCATCATCAGTTTGTCAGCCTGTGCGTTTGATACCTTGGATAAAGGCCTGCCGCGGTTAAAAGGAGAACATATAGATACCGCTATCAATTATTTAGGAATGCCAGACGAAGAACAACAAATAGCTGGGAGAAAAGTCTACGTGTGGGGTCATCAGAATTCAGGATCATACACAACACCTGTGACGCAAAACCACTCATATACTGCTTATGGCTATGGTGGACCGTATACAGCTCACGGCACAACGACTTCTTATGTCACTCAAAACTATAACTATGTCTGCACAATTAAGTTAATTGTGAATAAAAAAGATATTATTCAATCAAGCGAATACGAAGGCAACGAAGGCGGCTGTGAATATTTTGCTTCTGGCATTAGTCAACTGATTAAAGACACTGAGCCAGCCACGCCAAAAGATATCGCAACAAAAACAAAAAAATAAAACGTAGTTTTCTTGGCAAACATCTTCAAAAAAAAAAGCCCTCCAATCGGAGGGCTTTTGTTTATTCGTTGGCTGTCTTTCTTGTCTGTTGCTGCTGCGCCCTGCGCTGCTGCTCGACTTCGGCAAACGGATCTTTCTCAACCTTGATTCCGCAGTTCTTCTGAATCCCCACTTCTTCAAGTGTATTAAATCTGCCCTTGAGTTCGGCATATTCCTGCGCTTGCGGGCTATCGCCATCAATAAAGAACAGAGCTGGCCAGAACAGAATGAGACCAACGCCCATAGCTGTTGAGTCTCCATCTGCGTTCTTGTTCACTTCTCCAGCGACCTGCTGCGCTCTGCGGGAAACCCGGGCAATCTCTGCTTTTATCTGTTTGCAGCTATAATCATCATATTCCAGCGGGGAAATATATGCGGGTGCTATTTCATGGGTATGGGATGCACACGCACCCAGAAAAGATATACTGGCAAAAGCCATCAGAACCACAACAAGGGAGCGTTTCATCTTATTTTTCCTACTAATATACAGATTTATCAGAAGATGCTTTCTGATATACAAACATGATGCTGTCAATACAATCATTTCATCGCGTTGCAACAATCAAGAATTAAAACCATGAATTTTTCCTACAAGCTATCGATTATCTCTGCAATTCTCCCCTTCCTCACTGGCCTTGGGGTTTATGCTGCATGGCTGGTCACGGATAATCCGAACCTGATGTTTATGGGCGTTTTGTTGCTGCCGTTGTGCATGCTGTTTTTCATCATCGGATGTATCAGCCTGTTCTTTTCCGCGCGCGCCCTTAAAAAATCCGGCGACCCGCAGCGAGGCCGTAAAATCCTGCTGGCGCTTGCCTGCCTGCTAATCAACTTCCCGGCAGCCATCGGCATCATGATCCATGCCGATTACCGCAGCAGTTTCTTTGATATCCGTGTCGTCAATCAGACCCGGCAAACCCTGAACGATATAACCATCATCGATCCGCAGGGAAATGCTCAAACGCTGCCCGTGACATTACCGGATG
>JAMHVA010000048.1:0-4232 GCA_035904625.1 Alphaproteobacteria bacterium
TGGCGGCTGGCGTAGTAATTGACGATACTGGCGAGAGGGCTCTCGATCTCGGGATCTTTGGCATGATTTGTTACCAGAGTCGTGAATTCCTGTGTGACGGCGCTTTCGTCGTTCTTCTGGAGGGCGGCGTATATCGCGCCCAGAATCTCATCACGTGAACGTGTGCGTTCAAACATGCGCTTCAGCATTATTTATGGTCTCCCTGAATAGTATTCGCGGACCATAGCAAAGCCAATTTTTTATGTCAAAATTAGGCGCTATGAGGCTGAGAGAGGTTCAATTCATCTATGATCGATACGATCTTCTTTATCTGGTCGCGGATTTCAGTAATGACGGCCATGTTCTGGCTTCTCATGTCGATGGATCCGGGTTCGAAATGGTTGAGGGCTGAAGGGATCATAAGAACCATTTGATCTTCATAGAACGAAGCCGAAAGGTTTGTGGAAGAAAATTTCTTATGAATGGCCTTGATGCTTTCAATCACGAGAGGATTCACCAGATAACGCCCTTCGACCGGATCGGTTGTGAAAACCGTGAACAGCTTCTCGAATTCGGGGTCCACCATGTGCGCGCGTTTCATCTTGCGGAGGTAGCGATTGAGTTTTCGGCGGTCACCCAGCCGGTCTTTCAGAATGACGGTGTGACCCGAGAATTTATAGCGTGGAATATGAATATAAACGATCAGTCCTGTAAAAACCGGCATATAGTTTTGGCGGCTTCCATCAAGGCTGATGTCCTCGAGCATGCGCGCTTCCCAGAAGCATAAATCAACTCCTTTGTAGCGGCCTTCGAAGAAATCTTCAGCCTGATAAATGTGATGCCGGGGGATCAGTCCTGATCGCTCCATTTCGGATATGGGAAGCGTTCTGTTGTGATGATACTTGAATTTTCCGATTGTATTGGCGATCAGAGGAAGGATTCTGAATTTGTAGCGCTTGATATAATCGTGTTTTGGTTCATTCGCCCACTGAAAGAGATCCAGCAGAAGGTATGATGATACGCTGATGAATGCCCCGATCACAATCGTGGGTATTTGCATGACCATCATGGTTATAATGAGTGTTATCAGTGTCAATGTAGCAGGAATTGCCACGCGCATGCGGCGTCTGTACAGGGCCGCACGGTTTTGACGCAGTTTTTCGATCTTGAGCAGATCGGGGGAAACGTCCCGAAGCAGGGCGTCAATATCGTGGTAGGTTGCCGTCATATGTTTCTGGAATTGAAATCGATCCGGGGATCAACCATGACGTATATGACATCACGGATCAGTGACATGATCAGACCAATCAACGTGAAGACGTAGAGGGTTCCCAGAACCACCGGATAGTCGCGGTTGATCACGCTTTCATAGCTCAGCAGCCCGAGGCCATCGAGACTGAATACCACTTCAATCAGCAAGGACCCCGTAAAGAAGATCGCCAGAAAGGCGCTGGGGAACCCGGCAATCACGATCAGCATCGCATTGCGGAAAACATGCTTGTAAAGAACGTAACGCTCGGTCAGGCCCTTGGCGCGGGCGGTCAGCACGTACTGCTTGTTGATTTCGTCCAGAAAACTGTTTTTTGTCAGCATCGTCAGGCTTGCAAAACCGCCAATCACCATGGCGCAGACGGGCAGGGTCATGTGCCAGAGGTAATCGAGTATTTTCTGGATTGAATTCATGTCTTCCCAGTTATCGGATACCAGCCCGCGCAAGGGGAAAATATCGAAGTAGCGGCCACCCGCGAACAGCACGATCAGCAGGATCGCAAACATGAAGCTGGGGATGGCGTAGCCGATAAACACGGCGGCCGAGGTCCATACATCGAACGGGGTGCCGTCGCGCACGGCTTTCTTGATACCCAGCGGAATGCAGATCATATAGATGATCAGTGTGGACCATAGGCCCAGCGAGATCGACACCGGCATTTTTTCAATCACGAGATCAATAACGCTGACATTGCGGTAATAACTCTCGCCCAGATCGAACCGCGCGTAATTCCCGATCATTTCAAAGAAACGGATATAGGCGGGCTTATCAAAGCCGTACATCTTTTCCAGTTCGGCAATGAATTCCGGATCAAGGCCTTGCGCGCCGCGATATTTGCTGCCCTCACCTGCGGCGACGTTGGCATTCATGGTATCCATCGCCATATCACCACCGCCGTTGCCGGAGAAACGGGCGGTGGCATCAGTATTGTGCCCCTGAAGCTGCGCGATCATACGTTCGACCGGTCCGCCGGGCACGAACTGGATAATCACAAATGACACCAGCATGATGCCGAGGATCGTAGGGATCATCAGCAATAGACGCTGGAAAATATAGGCAGCCAAATTGTTCATTCCCTTAGCCTAGGGGATCAGGGAGAGGGGTGCAATCCCCTGATAATAAAGGAATGTTTCCTATTAACATATTTCTAATCTATTTCAGTCAGAATAGTTCCAGACAGAATTGTGTATAGGGGGAAGCTGAAATATGGCTGACGATAAAAAGAAGGCACCGGATGTGGTTGCCGATGGTGGCATTAAGAAGCCGGAATGTGGTTTTATCAGAAGCACATTTGGTATGTGCAGTCGTGGTGAGTCAGGCGGCATTGCAGCGCCGATGATGCCAAATGTGGCACCGATGGACCCGGCGGGTCAGAAGGTCGTCGTGGACAAGGCGGCTGCGGGTGATTATGGCGGCAACATCCAGAATACGACCAATGCTATTCAAAACCGTATGAAGGCCCTTGAAAACGCCGGAATGTAGTTTTTGAATTTACAGCTGATGACAAAAGCCGCCTGTTACGGGCGGCTTTATCTTTTAGGGGCGTTCGTTCCAGCAGATGGCTTTCCAGCCGTCGCCATCTGTTTGCAGCAGTCCATAAGCGCCCGTGGCGAGCTTTAGTGGAAAGGGGAACTCTTCTGCGTCAGCCAGGATATGCGGGGCAAAACGGGCGGTGCCGTTGCTGGTGACGACCAGAATGGTTTTATCAGGGTGCTGCGTGCGCATGGCGGTGGCAAAGTCGATCCATGAACGGATAATCATGTCAGGATCGATATTCCAGCCCGGGGGTACGATGGCCTTCTCATCCCAGTCTTTCAGGGCTTGTTCGCCCAGACGTGCGACGACGTCTGGCTCGGGTTTGTTTTCATCCGGGCCGTAATCCAGTTCATTGAAAATAGCCAATGGTTCCGAAGCTATATGCACATCCATGGCTTCCAGTGCATACCCGGCAGTTTCTTTTGTCCGGCGCAGTTGCGATGTAAACACGATATCGGGGATAAGGTTTGACGCCTGCAGGTGCAGACCCAGTGCCATCGCCTGCGCCATACCTGACTCAACCAGCGGAATGTCGGTGCGGGCACCGACGCGGCGGGGTGTTTCGCCGGGGCCGAATGTGTTGCCGTGACGGGCAATGATCAGGCGCGTCATGGCGTTGTATCTTTCGTCGTGGTCGCAGGTTGCGTGCGGTATTGTTCACGCGCGGCGCGCAGCGGTTCCATCTGTGCTTTCATGCCGGTCAGGATGGTGTGAGCGGCTGGCGTCATCGGGTATTTCAGGCCCTGATCCACGATGGCATAAGCCTGATCAATGCGGCCCCGTTTCATCTGGTAACGGGCGAATTCTTCCCGGGCATGCGCGTGCATCGGGTTCTTCTTCAAGGCATTTGTCCATGCCTCGATCACAAGGATATCTGAATTGGGCTGGATGTCGGTGCCGATCCGGGCGTGCAGCTTGGCGCGTTTATGATCGATATCGCCCCATATGGGGTTTGCCGCAGCGGCTTCGTTCAGCAACGATAATGTATCGTTATAGGTTGTCTTGCGGTCATCCATCGTCATCTGGCCGCCGGTTTGCGCCAGCAGGTCGATATAGAAACCCGCGAGTTGCACATCATCATCGACATAGCTGCGTGGTGAAATCTGCCGTGCCGTGCCAATCGCGGACACGAAGCCGTCAAGATTACCCTTGTTCAGGGCAGCATTCGCCTTGTTGAGATACCAGACGCCGCCCGCGGCGCTCAGTGTCATGGCACCGGCAAGGAATGCGACGAGCGAAAGCGAAGCCGTCCATATCAGGCGCTCACGCTTCTCCAGCACGATTGTCGTGCTGTCGTCACTTGTCAGGTTATAGAGGGCGGCCATCAGCGTTGCCGCCACGATCAGGGTGGCCATGATGTAGAACTGGAATTCGATATGCGCATGCAGGGCGAGCGCCAGCAGGGCCGCCATGCAGCCTGCAATTGCCACGCGCTTTGGATCGTCAG
>JAMHVA010000049.1:0-2362 GCA_035904625.1 Alphaproteobacteria bacterium
GTGAGTCCACGGTGGTCGCATAGGTGACGGCTTCCAGGGTGGCTAAACTGATCTGAGCCCCGCCCTGCGTGACGTCTATTCCCTTTTCGGCGCAGCCCGCGACCATACAGGAAAGATAGGGGGTGGGAAAGAATCGGGCGCGAATGGCCTCGGAGTATTCGTACACATTCACGCATTTTTGAATAATATATCGCGTCTGAACGCCATAGGCTTTCCAGAAGTCTTCCCAGGTTTTCAAAGATGAACTCTCGGGGGTGCGGGGGCCGTCCTGCCGGACGGGTTCGGTTTTCCCGGTCATGGGATCGTAGAAGGGCAGAAGGTCTTTCCCGCCGGTCAGCGTGAGCTCGACGGCTTTAAGCAGATTGATATTGTTGTCCACCGTGCCGGACCGGTCGTTGCCGACCATGGTGTTCTCCAGGCATCCGACGGGCGCGTATTCATGAACATTGTCCTCGTTAATCAGATCTGCGAGGCCGGCCCTCTTGGCCTCCAGCATCATGCCCGCCATGGACCGTTCGTCAAAGTTCAACAGGAAAGGCGCGCCCTGGCTTGATTCAATCATGTCCACGATTTTATCATATAACGCTTCGGGGCTATTCTGATGCAGGCGCACATTGGGCTTGGGCTCCAGGATGGGCGACATTTCGTCAATCACTTCGAGCATGACGTAAGTCAGATCGTTGGTCATGTCCCGGCCGTTGGCTCCAAGGCCAGACAGTGTGATCAACTGGCCGAACCCGGCGGTGATGCCCTGGTTGCCGTTGCGGATCATGGCGTCGTAAGCCGTGTTGGCGTGAATCCAGAAGCATTTCAGAATTTCCTTGGCCCATTCCCGGGGCATGCCGTCGCGGAGCGATCTTTCATAATAGGGGTAAAGATACTGATCCACCCGGCCAAAAGAAACGCCCGCGCCGGGATAGTTTTCATCCGTCATGACCAGCATGTGATTGATCCAGAGCGCCTGCACGGCCTCCCAGAATGTTGTCGCCGGTTCCCAGGGCACGCGGCTTAAATTGGCGGCCATGGTCCGAAGCTCAGCTTTGCGATCGGCATCCGGCTCCGTCTGTGCCAGGTTTTCACACAAGGCTTTGTATTTGGTAGCCAGATCGCGCGCCATGGTGGATGCGGTCATCATGGCCCTCAGTTGGGCGCCCTTCGACCCGTTGCGTTCGGGGGTGCAGAGGTCGTTATAGAGAGACATCAGCTCCGCATGGACACCCTTCCAGCCGAGAGTAAGCAGTCGCTCATAGCCGGGGATCAGATGGCCGCTTGTGGCACCGGCGTTTCCGTAACCATGATCATGAAACCATTTCATCTGCGCCCTTGCGCCGTTCTTGCCTTTCACCAGCTTTTGCCAGGCCTTGCTTTCCTCTTGTGTAAAGCACAGGGAGGTTTGGACATTAAACCGGGCGCCGGCCAGCAGATCGCCAGGCAGGATTTCCTGGGGCACGTAGTTGACGATCACTTCCCGGACAAACCACGCGCGCCTTTCGGCAAGCGACCCTTGCCAGAAATCCGGATGAAGCGCCACCGGTCTGGCGGCCTGAAGATAAGATGCGCCCAGCGTGTTGAGCAGGGTATAGGTTTCGGGCACGATATAGAAGGTCATCTCATTGTAGATGATGTCCCACGGTGCTCCGGTCGTCCAGGATGTGAATTCATTGTTCCAGGGCCGTTCGGTTCCCCGGAAATAATAATCCCTCAGCCATTGGATGCGGTCGGATAAGCCCGAGGGCTCTTTGAGATTGTGTTCAGACGCTAAAACGGTTTTCATATCAACCTCCCTTTGGGTGAAGATGCCTTGAAACGGTCAAACATCCTGATCGATCATTTTGCGAAGATATTTTTCTCCGTGCTGAAGTATTTCTTTCATGACGGATTTTGCCTTTGGTCCATTCCCGGATTCAATAGCCTTCACCATGTCCCTGTGGTATTTGTGGACGGTGGCGGTGACCTGTGAGTCTTTGAAGAACTGGCCGGAAAGATTTGTGTACACCTGCCGAAATGAATTTAAAAGAAGCGGATAAACCGTGTTGCCTGATGCCACGGCAATCAACAGGTGAAATTCAAAATCAAGATCCGTTATTTTTTGTGTATTCCGCTGATCGGCGGCTTCTTCATTTTCGAGGATAGCGTAAAATTCCCGGACCTGCTCCGGGGTCCGGTTTTCCGCAGCGAAGCGCGCAAAGGCAGGCTCGAGAAGCAGTCTCAGCTGCAACAGACTTTCCAGAAGCTCGGGCTCCAGTTTGCCTTTTTGATATTGGATCAGCGAGGCCAGCAGGGTGATGGATCCCTCTTTGCGGTAATCATTGACGATGGCGCCAAAGCGCGGTTTGAGGGAGACCAGCCCGCGCGACGCGAG
>JAMHVA010000050.1:0-2126 GCA_035904625.1 Alphaproteobacteria bacterium
CCATGGCGCGACCGCCGCTTTGCCTTTTTATGTAACGTGCGGCGGCAATGCTTTTACGTCCCGAGGCGATCACAAGGTCCGGCCAAGGTGCGCGCAGCGGATCGCCTGTAAACGTCCAGGACTGTTCCCAGCCCAGCCACGGGGATAACAGCGCCCACGGTTGCCGTAATCCGACGCGTTTGACGAGGGGCATGATGCCCAGGGATTCAGCGATACCCAGACACTGATTTTCGGTGCCTGCCAGCCCTTCCGTGACAATCCAGCAAGAAGTCATAATACGCCGTTTTCCAATTTATAATTCAGAAAAAGTGAATATAGAGGATTATGCAGGAACCCCCATAAAAAGGGGCTTGCCTATCCACTCACGCAACTTTATACCAACGGCTGGTCATCCCCGACAATAATTTTGCGATAAATTTCATGAAGCGCGTCAAGCTCGACAAAATCGATAAGAAAATTTTGAAAAACCTTCAGGACGATGGACGTATTACCAACGTCGAACTGGCGAAAGTCGCGGGCATTTCCGCGCCGCCCTGCCTGCGCCGTGTGCGTGCACTGGAAGAGGCCGGATATATCCGGGGCTATCATGCCCGCGTCGATGCCGCAGCCATGGGCTATGGCGTCACTGTTTTTGCGATGGTCAAGCTGGTCAGCCAGGCCGAGACCGATCTGAAAAAATTTGAAGAACTGGTCCTGTCATGGCCGATGGTGCGCGAGTGCCATATGCTGGCAGGCGAAGTCGATTTCGTTCTCAAGATCGTTGCCCATGACTGGGATACGTATCAGCAATTCCTGACAAGCTCGCTGACGGGCGCGCCGAATGTGACATCGGTCAAATCAGCGCTGGCTATCCGCGCATCGAAAGACGTGCCGGGCGTACCGATCGATATTTAGTCGCGGCCAGATCTTTAACCGTAAATGACTTCGACGATCTCGTAAGATTTCACGCCTTGCGGGGTGCGGACTTCCACCAGGTCGCCTTTTGACTTGCCGATCATGGCGCGTGCCATCGGCGCGTTGAGCGAGATCAGGCCGTTATCGGCGTTGGCCTCGTAATGGCCGACGATCTGGTAGGACATCTCAATGTCAGCACCTTCGTCATAAACAACGACGCGCGCGCCGAACCTGACGGTTGTGCCGGTCATGCTCGAGGGATCGATGATCTGGATGGCGGAGATGACAGCTTCCAGTTCCTGAATGCGGCCTTCGATAAAGCTCTGGCGCTCTTTTGCGGCGCTGTATTCAGCGTTTTCAGACAAATCGCCATGCGCGCGGGCTTCGGAAATCGCTTCAATCACGGCGGGGCGTTCGACGCTCTTGAGGTTCTTCAGCTCTTTTTCCAGAGCATCTGCGCCTTCACGGGTCATCGGAATCTTGTCCATTTTTCTTGTCCTGTCGTGTCTTTTACAAAGCTAAAAACCCGCCAAAAAAATGGCGGGGCTTTAGTGCGGTTACGTAATAATGACGACTATAGCAACATACAAATTCCGGTCAATAGGACTTTATGCCGCAAGGTCGGAGCCGTCTTTTCCACTTTCCTGCGTGTTGCTTTGCGGCAAATAGTGCTGCAAGGGCACGACGTCCATGTCTTTGGCACGCAGGGCCCGGATGGCCTGCACACCGGCGCGTGCCGCTGTCAGCAGGGTATAGTGCGGGATCTTGTGCATCAGCGCCATGCGGCGAATGTTATCGGCGTCGGCGAATGATTGAGGCCCTTTGGTCGTGGTGTTGATCATCAGGTTGATTTCACCGTTAATGATCGCATCGACGATATGCGGTTGGCCTTCCATCACCTTGTTGATGCGGGTCACGGGGATGCCGTTTTCTTCCAGCACCTTGCAGGTGCCGCCGGTAGCGACGATCCTGAATCCCATCTCGATAAGTTCACGCGCCATCGGCACGGCTTCGGTTTTATCGCGATCCTTGACCGACAGGAAAATCGTACCTTCCTTGGGCAAGACAGTACCGGCGGCCAGTTGCGACTTCGCGTAGGCCTGCGCCATATCGCGGTCGATCCCCATGACTTCGCCGGTGGATTTCATTTCTGGTCCTAACAGCGGATCGACGCCGGGGAAGCGGCTGAACGGGAAGACCGGGGCCTTCACCGCTGTATGACCGTCCGGCAT
>JAMHVA010000051.1:0-2025 GCA_035904625.1 Alphaproteobacteria bacterium
AAGGGTCCGCCATAAAAACCGGACAGTGTCTAACTAATTCTGATTCCACGGGTTTATGGGCTTACGCGCGGGGCGTTCGCGCGTCAGCCACGGATTGCCGTCGCGGGCGCGGTCAAACCGTTCCTCATCAGGGGCGCGAATGCCCTCATTCAAGCTGGGGATGGGCGTGCCTGTCGTGGTGCTGATCGCGCGAATACGGGAATCGATCGGCGGGTGCGTGGCGAAAATCCCCAGGAACGGGTGGCTGTTCTGGATGCACATCAGCGCGATATCGCCGGTGGCTTCGGGGATTTTATCGCGCTGTGCGATCCGCATCAGGGCGCGCATCATCGCATCCGGATTCTTGGTCAGGGTGATGGATCCGGCATCGGCCATGAATTCGCGGCGGCGTGATAACGCAAACCGGGTCAGCAATGTTGCCATATATCCCAGCCACAGGATCAGCATGACGCCCAGAACGAAAATCATGACGCCGGCGCTGTTACGGTTATTGCCGTTCCGGGATGACTGGCGGTGATAACGCGCCCGCCCGCCGAATATGTTGTAACGGAAGCTGCTCCATGCCATCTGTGCGGCAAACCCGAGCAGGCCTGTAAAGATAATCGACACGATCAGCAGCCGGACATCGCGGTTCATGATGTGGGTCAGTTCATGCCCCAGTACGGCCTCGACCTCATCCTTTTTCAGGGAATTCAGCAATCCGCGCGTGACGGTGATGGTATAGCTTCGTTCGTCGACACCACTGGCGAAGGCGTTACGGGCATGGCTTTCGATGATCTCGAGTTTCGGCATTTTCATGCCGGCGGAAATGCACAGATTCTCAAGCAGATTGTAAAGTTCCGGTTCTTCCTTGCGCGTGACGGGCCGCGAATGTGACAAGGCCCGTACCATGCGTGTATTGAAAAACCATGCGATCACGAACCATACAGCGACAATTGTCATCACCAGCGGCCAGTACTGGATCGCCATGTTGGTGGCAAACCCGACCGGACGGGCCGGGTCAAAGCTGACATCGCCGCCATACATGCCCGGCTGGGGGACGATCATCGCACCGGCGAGATAGCAGATCGCCCATAAAATGCCGGTCAGCAAAATCGGATAGATGCACAGCAGGAATATGGAACGCAGGTTATTGTTCCATATATGGGTCTGGAGTCCGACTGTACCAATACCCACGGTGATCAGCCTTTAGAACTTGATCGACGGGGCCTTCTGGATCAGGGCGCTTTCTTCGGCACTGACCTCGAAGAAAGCCTCTTCTTTAAAACCGAACATGCCGGCGATCAGATTGGCCGGGAATTGCTGGACAGCTGTATTGTATTCGTTCGTCGCGCTATTGAAGAAACGGCGTGCGGCGGCGATCTTGTTTTCGATATCCGAAAGCTCAGCCTGCAGCTGCATGAAATTCTGGTCGGCCTTCAGCGCCGGGTAATTCTCCGCCACGGCAAACAGGCTCATCAGGGCACTGCCCAGCATGCCTTCCGCCTGAATGCGGTCCGTACCGGCGCCGCCGCTGGCGCGGCCCACGCGGGACCGGGCTTCAGTCACATTTTCAAAAACAGTTTTTTCGTGTGACGCATATCCTTTGACCGTCTCAACCAGTTGCGGCACCAGATCGAAACGCTGCTTCAGCTGGACGTCGATATCGGAAAACGCGTTTTTCCGTGTCTGGCGCAAGGCCACCAGACGGTTATAGAGCATGATCACGAAAATCAGCGGGATCAGGATAACGGCGACGATAATCCAAGTATTGTTCATCGAATGCTCCTTGCGTGATGAAGCCGGTCGAGCCGGGCCGCTGCAGAGTCTAACAGAAGCCCGCAGAAACCCCAATCGGGATTGTTTTATGCGAGAGTCTTTGAAATCCGGATGCTTGTGTCATAGAATGCGGTGGCCTTACAAACATGCGGAGCATTTTAGATGACAACTCTTTCCCGGTCCTTCCTCAGCCTGACACTCGCTCTTGTTATGTCTACTCCCGTGTGGGCCCAAGACGCTGTCAAAAAAGAGCCGCCGATGCCCGCC
>JAMHVA010000052.1:0-2297 GCA_035904625.1 Alphaproteobacteria bacterium
CGTCGGTCGACTCATCCATCACGATGACCGCCGCCGTACCCAGACCGCTCTGCGCTTCACGAAGTGCATCGAAATCCATCAATACGGTATCGCAAACCGATTTCGGCAGCAGCGGCGTCGATGAGCCACCGGGAATAATCGCTTTCAGGTTATCCCAGCCGCCGCGCACGCCACCGGCATGTTTCTCGATCAGTTCCTTCAGCGGAATACCCATTTCCTCTTCCACGTTGCACGGCTTGTTGACGTGCCCGGAAATGCAGAAAAGCTTTGTGCCCGTATTCTTTTCATTGCGTCCGAAACCGGCGAACCATGGGCCGCCACGGCGCATAATCGCCGGCACAACGGCAATGGTTTCAACGTTGTTGATGGTGGTCGGGCATGAATACAAACCGGCAGCAGCCGGGAATGGCGGCTTGTTACGCGGCTCGCCCTTCTTGCCTTCCAGTGAATTCAGCAGCGCGGTTTCTTCACCGCAAATGTAAGCGCCCGCACCGCGGTGTACTTCGATATCGTATTCCCAGCCGGAACCGGCAGCATTCTTGCCCAGCAGACCGGCGGCACGCGCTTCCTGCACGGCGTTCACCAGCGTCATGGCTTCGTTATAGAACTCGCCGCGAATGTAGATATAGCATTTATGCGCGCCCATCGCGAAACCGGCGATCAATGCGCCTTCGATCAGCTTATGTGGCTCATGGCGGATAATATCGCGGTCCTTGCATGTACCGGGCTCGGATTCATCGGCATTGATGACGAGGTAACTCGGGCGGCCATCGGGGCTTTCCTTCGGCATAAACGACCATTTCATGCCTGTCGGGAAGCCTGCGCCGCCACGGCCACGCAGGCCCGACTTTTTCATCTCTTCGATGATCCAGTCACGGCCCTTGGCCAGAATGTCTTTGGTCCCATCCCAGTCACCACGCTTTTTTGCGTAATCGAGAGAATAAGGTTCCTGCCCATAAATATTGGTAAAGATGCGATCCTGATCGGCAAGCATGAGGCGAACTCCTGAATAAGTCGCCGTAATCATAGACTTTTCTGCTCAAAAATCTACCCTGCTAAATATTTCCATATTTAATATTTTTAGGGTTTGGGCACCGGTTTCAGGGTGATTGAAACGATCTCCGCCGGGCAGTTGAACCGCAGGGGCAAACTGCTGGTCCCCAGACCGCTGGTCACCACCAGATCCCTGCCATTTTCCTGAATATGTCCATACACATGCGCCCACGGTGCCCGGCTGGGCAGCGCTTGTAAATAGCGGCGGCCGGGAAACATCACCTGCCCGCCATGGGTATGCCCGCAAACCGTGACAACGGGACGTTCGTCAATATCCTGAAATGTTCCGGGATCATGACACATCATCACGACCGGATCATGGCTGGTGATGAATTTATAGGCCTCACTCAGGTTCGGCTTTTGTGTCGTGTCGTCGGCCAGCCCGGCAATCCATACATCCTGCCCCGGATGATCGGGGCGTCTGACCTTGACCGCATAATTATCAATCACCTGAATATCATTCAGTTGCAGGTGTTTCTGTAATTCCAGTCCGTCTTCGTACCAGTCGTGATTACCGAGAACGGCAAAAACACCGTATCGGGCGCGCAATTTTCCAAGACTGTCAGCAATCGGCTTGCCCGGGACATAGCGGTTGAACAATTCGTTACTGACCTGAAAATCACCGGGCAGCAGAATGACATCAGGCTTCATCGCATTCAGCCGCGCAACGACCTCTTCGACTTTTGCCAACGTGACGGAGGGCGACCCGACATGCCAATCGGCAACCATCGCGATATTGAGCGGCGCATGCGTGCCCGGCCATTTTAGTGATGCAATTTCATATGCCTGATGGCGCAAGGGAAATGGCGACGTTGACAGACCATAGACGCCAAACACGCCTGCGACCCTTGCAAATGCCTCTTGAAGAAACCCCGGCCCCTGCATGAAAACCCCTTTTTATGATGATGGGCTCACATTAATGGTTTTCGGGGCGGAACGCAAAATCGCCCCCGAAGGGGCGATTTCCGATATCTAGACTTTGCCGGTTAAGACATCTGGCTGTTCCGTCTCCGGTATGATCTCGGCCATCTGTCCGGAATTCAGACGATCAAAGACAGTCGGATCGTTCTTGAAGAATTGCGGCATCAGCGAACCAACCATCATGCCCGCAAAGCTGGCCAGCAGACCGGCGAATTGCGGCGGTATTGTTGCATCTTCCGGAGCAAAGAAGAGACACCCGAGCCAGACAATCAAACCGCAAAAAATAGCGGCCAGAGCACCCTGGTTCGTCGCCCTGCGCCAGA
>JAMHVA010000053.1:0-1840 GCA_035904625.1 Alphaproteobacteria bacterium
GTTGCCGAGATCGCGCAGACGCTTCAGCGTTTCCAGCAGGCGGTCATTATCGCGCTGGTGCAGGCCGATGGAGGGTTCATCCAGAACGTACAAGACACCCGTCAGGCCGGAACCGATCTGACTGGCCAGACGAATGCGCTGGCTTTCCCCGCCTGAAAGCGTGCCGGACGTGCGGGAAAGGTTGAGGTATTCAAGGCCGACATTCATCAGGAAGGTCAGGCGTTCATTGATCTCCTTCAGGATACGTTCGGCGATAGCCAGTTGCTGTTTCTTGAGTTTTTTATTCAAGGCCCCGAACCATGCGTGCGCTTCCTGAATGCTGAAATCTGAAATTTCTGCAATATCGCGCTTGTCGATTTTAACAGCCAGGGCTTCCGGCTTCAGGCGTTTGCCGTTACACGCATCGCAATGCGATGAATTCTGGTATTGCGACAGATGTTCGCGCTGGCTTTCGCTATCGGTCTCCAGCAGGCGGCGTTCCATGTTGGGAATAACGCCTTCGAACGGCTTGTTACTTTTCCATGTGCTTTCGCTTTTGCTCTGGTATGTGGTTTTGATGGAATCTTCAGAGCCATGCAGCAGGACTTGCTGATGCTCTTTCTTCATCTTGCTCCACGGTACATCGAGACGGAATTTATAGTGCTTGGCGACGGCTTCCATTGCCTGCAGATAGAACCCGAAGAACGGGCCGTTCCATGGCGCAATCGCGCCTTCTTCGACGCTTAATGACGGATCGGGAATAACCAGATCCTCGTCGATATACATCTTCACGCCGAGGCCGTCGCAATTCGGGCAGGCGCCATGCGGATTGTTGAACGAAAACAGGCGCGGCTCAATCTCCGGGATCGTAAAACCGGATACCGGGCAGGCGAATTTCTCCGAGAATAATGTTTGTTCACCGCTATCGGCGTTCTCAACGATTACAAGACCTTCAGCCAGACGGACGGCTGTTTCAACCGAGTCCGCCAGACGGTTTCCCAGATCTTCACGAATAACGAGGCGGTCCACAACCACGGAAATATCATGCTTGAGTTTCTTGTCGAGTGCCGGAATATCCTCGATCTCGTAAAATTTGCCGTCTACTTTTGCACGTTGGAACCCCTTGGCGCGCAGCTCGGCAAATTCCTTGCGGTATTCGCCTTTGCGCCCGCGCACGATGGGGGCGAGGATGTAAAGGCGTGTGTCTTTGCCCATGGCTGTAATGCGGTCGACCATCTGCGTCACCGACTGGCTTTCAATCGGCAGACCTGTGGCGGGGGAATAGGGCACGCCCACGCGCGCCCACAACAGGCGCATATAATCGTGAATTTCCGTGACCGTGCCCACGGTGGAGCGCGGGTTGCGGCTGGTGGTCTTCTGTTCGATGGAAATGGCAGGGGACAGACCCTCGATAGAATCCACATCCGGTTTTTGCATCAGTTGCAGGAACTGCCGCGCATAGGCTGAGAGGCTTTCGACGTAACGGCGCTGTCCTTCGGCATAGATCGTGTCGAAGGCGAGGGATGATTTGCCCGAGCCTGATAACCCTGTCAGCACGATCAGCTGATCGCGCGGCATATCGATATTGATATTCTTCAGGTTGTGTTCGCGGGCACCGCGGATGGATATGTTTTTTAACATATTTCGTTCTCTAAAAGTTCCACTCGTGTCACATATATATGTGATTCAGGCAACGGTTGGCTAGTAGAGAAATCGCTCCGAGGGCATCATTGAATCAAAAATGCCGGGTTTAACCTCAAAAAGGCCATTCTGCGTGCAGGTTATCAGGGCCGCAGAGATGTCTGAGACTTATGTTGCAGGACAGGCTGGTGAGCGTTTGGGGTGCTTGGTATCACGTCTG
>JAMHVA010000054.1:0-5517 GCA_035904625.1 Alphaproteobacteria bacterium
GGAGCGCCGCCTGCAGGAAAAGATCGACGCTGAAAAGCGTGCGGAGAACGAGCAGGCCAACCAGAACTTGCTTTCGGGCGCCGGACGTTTGTTCGGTTTTGCCGCCGTTGCGGGCCTTGCCCCGGCGGCCTTGTCGGCGGCAGGCGATGCGATGTCACCGGCGGTGAGTGCGCTGGCGGGGCCGATGATGGTCGCGACCAATAATAACGGCAGCATGCTGAAGGCGGCGCGTGGCGGATTCGATATACTGGGGCCGGGAGGCGCCAGCGATATCCGCCTGACAGGGCCGAACCAGACGGCGATGTTTACGCCGGGCGAACCGTTGCCGGGCATGACACCGTCGGCCACCCCGGGCATGGGTCCGAAAGTGGCAGCGGCATCGCCATTCGATATCAAAAATCCTCTGATGAAGGGGCCATCCTTTAACGGCATGATGGACGAATAGATCTGCGGGAAGCGGCGTGATTGCATTGCAGCAATCGTGCTGTCCCGTACTTGAGGCGATCTGGTTTTCAATTTATATTATGTATTCCGCAATCGGGCGTATTGTCGCCTGCATCCACATTGATCTGAATGTATTATCATGAAAAAAAATCGCCCCGGCAGTCACTCTCATATCGTTCTGACATCCCATCCGCGCAAGGATAGCGATATCCCCAAGGTGAACTGGGGGGCGGCAACGCCGGAAGAACGCGGGCCGCTGATCGCCAGCATGGCGGACCATGAATCATCGAACGTCATCGGGGCTTATGCGGGGGCGTATTCTATCTATCGCGCCATGGCGGTTGCGATTGGCGTTCTGGACCCGCTGCACGTGCCGGATCTGCACAATACGGCACCAGCTGAAAAGATCGGCCCGCACCCGCAATGGGCCGATCCCGATAAAATCGTCAGCCTTGATCCATGGGGGCATATCGCTGGTGAAGTGTTCGGCGAATACCGCAAGAAAGGACTGGATGTTCGCCCGACTATTGCCGTGACAAAGGCGCATATCAATATCCCGGAAATTCATGACGCCATGCGTGCCGGACGCCTGAAAGCCGATGGAAAAATCCTGAAAGATAATGGCGATGTTCGCGTGACCAAGGCGGCGATTGATCCGGTGTGGTACTTGCCGGGGATTGCTAAACGGATGAACGTCGACGAACGGGACTTGCGCCGATCCTTGTTCGAGCATTCAGGCGGCATGTTCCCGGAACTGGTGACTCGCCCGGACCTGAAAGTGTTCTTGCCGCCGATTGGTGGTCATACGCTTTATTTTATGGGCGATGTGGAAACCATCCATGATCCGAATGTGCCACTGGCGTGCCGCCTGCATGATGAATGCAATGGTTCCGACGTATTCGGTTCCGATATCTGCACATGCCGCCCATACCTGTGTCATGGCATCGAATTGTGCATCGATATGGCGCAGAAGGGCGGTAACGGCCTGATTATCTATAACCGTAAAGAGGGGCGCGCGTTGGGTGAAGTCACCAAGTTTCTTGTTTATAACGCCCGCAAGCGTCAAGAAGGTGGCGATAGTGCTGCCAAATATTTTGAACGCACGGAATGCGTGGCCGGGGTGCAGGATATGCGGTTTCAGGAACTGATGCCGGATATTTTCCACTGGTTGGGGATCACGAAAATCGACCGCTTTGCCTCCATGAGTAACATGAAGCACGATGCGCTGGCCAAGCACGGCATCAAGGTGATTGAACGTGTGCCGATCCCGCCGGAACTGATCCCGGAGGATGCTTCCGTCGAGATGGAGGCCAAGAAGGCCGCCGGTTATTTCGCGGCGCCAGACGATGTGATGGATGAATCGGAATTGCAAACGGTCAAAGGCCGTACTCTTGAGGAATAAGCGACCATGATGAAAAACGTACATGTTATCGATCACCCGCTGATCCGCCATAAACTGACTTTCCTGCGTGACAAGCGCACCCCGACCAAGGAGTTTCGTGATCTCATCCGCGAAATGTCGATGCTGATGGGGTACGAGGTTATGCGTAACCTGCAGACCGAAAAGGTCGAGATCGAAACACCGTTTGAAACCATGAAATCGGATGTTTTATCTGGGCAGCGTCTGTGCATCGTTTCGATCCTGCGCGCGGGAAATGGCCTTCTGGATGGTCTGCTGCAGGTCGCGCCGACGGCAACAGTGGGGCATATCGGCCTGTATCGTGATCCGGATACGCTGATCCCGGTTGAATATTACCTGAAATTCCCCGACGACATGGAGAGCCGCAGCGTGATCGTTGTCGATCCGATGCTGGCAACCGGGCATTCCGCCGTGGCGGCGATTGATCGGGTGAAGGACATGGATGCCACGGATGTCAAATTCCTGTGCATCGTCGCGTCCCCTGAAGGACTGAAAGTATTTCAGGACGCCCATCCGGATGTGCCTGTCTATACTGCGTCGATTGACCGGGAACTGGATGAGCGTGGATATATCCTGCCCGGTATCGGTGACGCAGGTGACAGGATCTTCGGAACCAAGTAAAAGACTGCCTTATGCCCGGCAGACTCCTCCTCAGCGTCCGTGACGCCTATATTGCATTTGGTGACAAGCCCTTGTTCGAGGGGTTGTCATTCAACGTTACCGAAGGCGATAAAATTTGCCTTGTCGGCAAGAATGGCACCGGCAAAACCACCCTGATGAACATCATTACCGGTCACCGCGAACTGGATGACGGTATTCGCTGGCAGCTGGAGGGCACCAAGATCGGGTATTTGCAGCAGGAAGTGCACATCGTTCCCGGCCAGACGGTTTTTGATTTTGTCTTCGCGCAGCTGAGTGGTGAAGAACGAGACGCACAGAGCTATAAAGTCGAAATGGTGGTGCAGCCGATGGGCCTGAATATTCAGGATCGTATGGATAAGCTTTCGGGCGGGCAGGTGCGCCGCGCGTCGATTGCGCGAGCGCTGGTGGAAGACCCTGATATCCTGCTGATGGATGAACCGACCAACCACCTTGATCTTGATGTTATCGAATGGCTGGAAAATTACCTGAAATCATGGCGTGGCACGCTGATCGTTATCAGCCATGACAAGACATTCCTCTCGAATATATCCGACCGCGTGTTCTGGCTGGATCGTGGGAAGCTGAGAGTCTGCCCAAAAGGGTTCAAGCATTTTGATGAATGGTCGATGCAGATCCTCGAGCTTGAGGAGAAAGAGCTGCAGGCGCGTGAAAAAAAACTGGAAGTCGAGATCGCCTGGGCCAGCCGCGGCGTGAAGGCCCGTCTCAAACGGAATGTCAGCCGCCTTGATCGCATGGAAGACGAACGCACAAAGCTGAAGCGTGATCGCAATTCCTTTAATCGTATGATGGCCAAGATTGAGATGCCGCCAGCGGAATATGAAGAAATATCGTCAAAAATCATCGCGGAATTTTTCAAGGTCGGAAAAGTATTTAACGATCACGGTGCTGAAAAAATTATTCTCGATAAATTTAATCTGCGGATTATGCGTGGCGACCGTATCGGCGTTTTGGGACTGAACGGTTCAGGGAAAACGACATTCCTGAAGCTTCTGATCGGAGAACTGGAACCGGATACGGGGAAGGTTAAAGTGTCACCTGCCGTGGAGTTCTCATATTTCGACCAGAAGCGGCAAGATCTGGATCCTGAATTTTCATTATGGCGGACCTTATGCCCGAACGGTGATCATATTGATGTGCGTGGGAAACAGCGTCATGTGATCGGATATCTTAAAGATTTCCTGTTCGACCCTGATGCAGCACTCCAGCCTGTGAAATCGTTGTCAGGTGGACAGAAAAACAGGCTGATGCTGGCCAAAATCCTGGCAAGCCCCAAAAATTTCCTGATTCTCGACGAGCCGACCAACGATCTGGACATGGAAACTCTCGATATGCTGGAAGAAATTCTGGCCGAGTATGAGGGAACGCTGATCGTGGTCAGTCATGATCGTGATTTCCTCGACCAGACGGTGACAAAGATTCTGGCGTTTGAAGGCGATGGCAGGGTCGAGGGCCATATTGGCGGATATTCCGATTATCTGCACGCGCGGCAGAAGGAAGCTGAAGCTATAGAAGCAAAAGCAAGGCCCGAAAAGCCCGTCGTGAAAATCGAGGAGCCTGTAGCGAAGGTGGTTCCTGTATCTAAAAAACTGTCTTACAAGCTGCAATATGAACTAGACCATCTGCCCCAACGGATGCAGGCGCTGGAGGAAGAGATTAATTCACTGGAAGATACGCTGAGCGATAGCGATTTGTATGCCCGTGATCCGGTCACATTTCAGAATTCGTCAAGGCGGCTGGGGCAGGCGCGGGAAGAACTGGAACAGGCAGAAACACGCTGGCTTGAGCTTGAGGAAATGAAATCCGCGTTGGTCTAATCGCGCCGGTTATCGTTGGCAGCACGCGGACAGGCATTGCGCTGAACATTTGTGGGATAGGCTGTCACAATACGCGTACGGTCGCGGTTCAGCACAACGCGGACCTGTATATCCCCTACCATCTGTTCGGCACCGTGGTAACCGTTCGATTGTTCTTCCCAGTTCAGGTTGTCATTGGCGGCAATGGCACTGACGTTATTGATGATATCCTGCTTATCCCATTCTGCCGGGAATTCGGACTTGCAGGGCTTCCCGGCACCGTGGAGATGTCCGCCACCACGGTCGTCACCATAAAGAATGTGGGTTTCTGATTGTTTTGTTAGTACGGGTTCAGCAGTTAGCTGAGGGTTGCGTGTATGTTGGTCCAGTTGATCCATTACCGCAGCGGCTGAAAGAATAATCGTGACCACTAAGGCCAGTAACGGGAATGTCTTTCTTGTCATTGTCCCCATGCCGCTCCGCTATAGAAAAATTGTCCGAGGCCGACTGTAAAAATCAGGCAGCCATAAAGCGCGTGTTCCAGACAGGCGAGGCCGAGGGAACGATGGCGCGCAAAATCGCTGGCAAACAGATATCCCCCCGCCAGTGTCATGATCAATGCGACGGGATTCATGAACATGATATGCATGAACGAGAAGGTGATGGCCGAGGCGGCTATATAAGCGCGCTTTGAGGGAAATAACGGGTTGTACCGGTAGTATAAAAAACTGCGGTAGATGATTTCCTGCGGCCATACGGAAAGCAACGGGTAGAAGATCATGATTTGTAGCCAAAGCTGCGTTTTCTCGCGCGGCAGTGACAGAAAGCCATCGGGAACAAACAACCATGTTGCCAGCGTGATCAGCGGTGCGAGGGCCAGAAAGCGATAGATGACAGGCTTGAGCCCCGCACGAAATCCAGCCCAGTTCCATTCATCGGCATGAGCGCGAACATAATATCTCCTGAGCATGAGCCAGACCAGCAAAGCGCCCAGCCAGAGGGTCAGGATCATCAGCCCGCGATCCTTGATCGCGAGGATGAAAAGGGGAACGCCCGCAAATAGCAGCAGAACTTCCGTCCAGAGATACAACGCAGGCCGTGCGGACATACCGGATCAGGTTGCCGGAACCGCTGGCGGAGGCTCAGGGTTCTCCACCGTTTTTTGCTTCTCACTATGGCTCCACTCTATAATGAGAG
>JAMHVA010000055.1:0-4497 GCA_035904625.1 Alphaproteobacteria bacterium
TGCTCAGCGGGTGCCTGAACATCCGGGTTCAGTGGTTGTGTTGCAGTAATCGGTGTGGGTTCAGCAGCCGCTGTTTGCGTTGTAGCGACCGGTGCGGCGGCAACGGCGGGCGCGGCCAGATCATCGACCGGGCGACGAGGCTGGGTGCGGTTATAAGCAAGTTCTTCGTTGGTCAGCTGAAAGCCAATCAGGATTTCATAGCCGGAAGCATCGGCTACATCTTTCAACGGAATAACCTGACGCATGCTTTCCTCTTGGGAAATCGCGGTTTCACCGTTCTCGTAACGCAGCGTTGCGGCGAAGACTTCTTTCGAGAGAATTTCACCTGTCGGTGTTGTCACGGCTACGAAGTACGGATAGGCGAAGTTGTGGCTTTCCGAATTCCATGCCGAGGCCTTGGGGCCCAGTGCGCCGTCAAAACGCAGGCCGATATTAACAGCCACAGTGTTGTTGGCACCGACCGTGCAGGATGATTTCATGCCGGTGATATTGACCGACGAGATATTGGTTTCAGGAGTGGGGCTTGCCGGTGTTTCAAACTGGCTCAGCATTTTCAGGTCATCGACAACGGCAACTTGCGGGCAGCCCTCGTTGGCGGCCATGACGATGCCATCGGCATCTTGTTCGATTTTGTCATCAGACCACAGTGACGGCATTTCGATGGAAGCCACTTTGTCCTTTACGGCTTTCATGCTTTCACAGCCGGTGAGGCCGAGCGCCAGAACGGAAAAACTTGAAACGATAAGGAATTGACGGATCATATTGCTACCTGCCTGCCTGAAAAAATCCCGAAAACGGGCTGCATGACCATAAAATAGGCGGGGAAGGCGCGCAAGGGGCTCGAAATGCTGGTTTTCCGTCCGCGCTTGCTCTATATAAAGGCTATGGAAAAACAGGACCTTACCATTCTTTTGGCCGCCCCGCGCGGTTTTTGTGCCGGGGTTGACCGCGCCATCCAGATCGTCGAACTGGCGCTCGAGAAATACGGCGCACCTGTCTATGTCCGGCATGAAATCGTCCATAACCGCTATGTGGTCGATGGGCTGAAGGCCAAAGGCGCGGTTTTTGTCGAAGAACTGGGGGAAATCCCCGATGACGGGCACCCGGTGGTGTTCTCGGCGCATGGCGTTCCCAAAGCCGTTCCGGAAGCCGCCCGGCAGCGCGAAATGTTTTTCATTGATGCGACATGCCCGCTGGTCAGCAAAGTCCACCGTGAGGCCGAGCGCCATTTCAAGAATGGCCACCAGATCATCCTGATCGGTCACAAGGGACACCCGGAAGTCGTCGGTACGATGGGCCAATTGCCGGAAGGTGCCGTTGTACTGATCGAAACGGTTGAAGATGTAAGTCATCTGAACGTGGCGGACAGTGCCAATCTGGCTTACTGCACCCAGACGACTTTGTCCGTCGATGATACCGCCGCTATCGTCGAGGCGCTGAAGGCGAAATACCCTGCGATTGAGGGCCCGCATAAAGAGGATATCTGTTACGCCACGACGAACAGGCAGGCCGCGATCCGTGCGATCGCCGGGAAATGCGATGCGCTGATTGTGATCGGCGCGCCGAATTCATCCAATTCCAATCGGCTGGTCGAGGTTGCACGGAATCATGGATGCGATAAAGCCATGCTGGTGCAACGTGCGGGCGATATAGACTGGAACTGGTTTTCCGGCGTCAAGGTGCTGGGGTTAAGTGCGGGCGCATCGGCACCGGATGTACTGATCGACGAAGTGATCGATGCCGCCAAACAACGTTTCAACGTCAAGGTCGAGGAGATCAGGATCGTTGAGGAGAATGTGACGTTCAAGGTGCCCGGCATACTGGCTGCCTGATACGGATCAGGGCTTCAGGTCCTGCCCCGAGAGTTTCGCCATATAGGCCACGAAATCGGGATCTTCGCCCTGCATCAGGCGCGGCAGCGCATTCTGGAAGTTTGGTTTCCTGAGCCAGTCTTTAATATAGTCCACCCACGAGTTCCACATGCGGCGATATTCGGGGTCTTCTTCTCCGTACAACAGAATGAAGCTTCTTTCGAACAGGGATACGACCATTTCATAAAGGATATACTGACGGCGGGCGTCTTCCGGATCGTAAATCGGGTTATCGTGGAAGTCGATCTCGGGGAATTCAAAAAGCTTGTCCTGAATCTCGGTGTAGTGGTCCATCAGCTTGTCATAGATTTCCTGCTGCTCGATACGGCGTTCTTTGAGTTCCTGATGCATGAAAACGACGATGGCAAAAGGAATACCAAACACCGTTGCGATATAACTCGCCAGTTCCATCCATTCCAGAAATGTGCTGATCCCTAACATGGGTGTATCCTGCCACAGGTCGAGGGGGATGAAAAGGTGGCTATATCGTCCTTATAAGTCTTGACCGACCGGGGCCTCGGCCTTTCTAATACTCCTATGGCTGTCTTTACCCCCCTTAGCGATGATCAGATCCGTGATGTGCTTGCCCTTTATGATCTGGGCGCATATGTGCGGCATGAGGGAATTCTGGAGGGGGTCGAAAATTCGAATTTTCATGTCTTTACCAACCGCGCCCATCTGGTTCTGACGATTTTTGAAAGCCGGACCAATGTCAGCGACCTGCCGTTCTTTTTTAATTACACCGATCATCTTGCGAAGAACGGGATTTCCTGCCCCAGTCCCCTGCATAATCGCGAGGGTGGTACTGCCATCACGATATCGGGTAAACAAGCGGCGCTCTTTCCATTTCTCGAAGGCCGGTCATTGACTGTCAACGATCTGACGTCGGATCATTGCCGCAGTCTGGGGGCTTATGTTGCCCGCATGCACCTTGCCGTTGCGGATTTTGCCAAAATACGACCCAACCCGCTATCGATTGAGGGTTGGAAAAAACTTGCCGACATAACGCGCAATCGGGCCGATACAGTCCAGCCCGGATTGGCGCGTATGATCGACGATGAATTGTTGTGGTTGTCGCAGCACTGGCCGCGCGATTTGTCGCAGGGTGCCATTCACGCTGATGTTTTCCCTGACAATGTATTTTTCAATCAGGGTGAAGTCAGCGCCGTCATTGATTTCTATTTCTCGGCAACGGACATGCTGGCTTATGACCTTGCTATCGTGATCAATGCTTGGTGTTTCGATCAGGGATATCAGTTCCGCCCTGCTTATTATCAGGCGCTGATCAATGGTTACGAATCCGTAAGGCCGTTATCGACCGCCGAGAAGATCGCGCTGCCGGTTCTTTTGCGCGGTGCTTCGGTACGGTTCCTGATGACGCGGTTGCATGACTGGGTCTTTCATGATCCCGCCAGCTTTGTTCGCCCGCATGACCCGATGGCGTATGTCACGCGCCTGAAATTCCACCAGACTGAAAGCCTTGCCGCATGAGTGATGTGAAACACGTTGAGATATACACGGACGGCGCATGCAGCGGTAATCCGGGGCCGGGGGGCTGGGGCACGATCATGCGCTGGAATGGGCATGAGAAAGAACTTTCCGGTGGTGAAACTGAAACCACGAACAACCGGATGGAATTGCTGGCGGTTATCCGCGGGCTGGAAGCGCTGACGCGCCGCTGCCGCGTCGATCTGTATACCGACAGCCAGTATGTGCAAAAGGGCGTCACCGAATGGATGCAGGGCTGGAAGAAGAAGGGATGGCCTGACCGGATCAAGAATCAGGATCTTTGGCAGCAACTGGATCAGCAACTGGCCCGGCATGACGTCAAAATGCATTGGGTGCGCGGGCATGACGGTCACCCCGAAAATGAACGCGCCGATGCGCTCGCCCGCGCGGCTGTGCCGCGCAAGTTATAAAGCGGGGGCGGCTGTGCCCAAACGCTAGTTCTCGAATCGATTCGCTGGTCTGCAACGGCCAAAACATACGGTCAATTACCCGAATCCGGCATTTATCTGAAAGACAGTCTGTTATCCACAGCCTTACAGGGGTGATTCCGGAAAGCAGCCGGGATTTTAAGATTCCATTAAGCGTTTGCCGACATGCTGGACCTATAGATTGAACAAAGGCCAAGTAAGAGCCAAAAACCGTTGGCATCACTGAGCAGAGTGATGTCGGCAAAGGAGGATCACATGAAATACGACCACTTCGACAGATACTGGATTGAAAGCCTTGGTGGCGATCACAGCGAATTTATCTATAACAAGGATCAGATTTCGCTGCCGCTGCCGCCTGCCATCACGAATGACTCCCGCTTCGAGATGGAGGTCTACGCACGCTTTATGCGTCATCTCCGCCATGTTCCGAACAGCCGCATGGAAATCAAGATTCTGTCGGCCATTCAATTCACGGCGGACATTATGGACCATGGTGATGCTCTTATCGCGAAGACATTGGTCGATCTGGGATTGCGGGCGCCGCGTAAGGCGTTTCCTGTGACGTTCCTCGATTTTGCTGATAAGTGCGTCCAAAGACGCGACTGGGCCGGGTCCAGCATTCCCCCGGCTTCCGTTGTCGCGCTGCGCGAGCATTGGGACCATATCGGAGAAAACAGATTTGCTTCGTC
>JAMHVA010000056.1:0-3187 GCA_035904625.1 Alphaproteobacteria bacterium
ATTGAAACCAACACGACAGCAATGCCACAGGGATGCAGTCTGGAAGAAAGCGTGTTCTCGGGCGTGCTGATCAAATACGGCCATACAAATATTCGTATCTTCGTCGGGCTGAACGACCGCGAAGTCATGGAAACATCACGGTCGCTGATGCGCGACGCCCTGACATGCCCGAATGTCACGATCATGGGAAATCTGGGTGAATTGCTGGTGCTGTTCGATGCCCATGATATGGCCATCGCCTTTCAAAAAGCACAGGAGAGCGGGCGCGATTTCATCATCACCAACGGCGCGGACGGGGTTTATATCATCACCCGCCATAACATCGAACATATCCCGGTCGAGCCGATCCCCGCGAACGAGATTGTCGATACCATCGGCGCGGGCGACCAGTTTGCCGCGGGATATATTGGTGCAATCGCCCGGAATAAAGGCATGCGCGAGGCCGTACAGGCCGGGATCGAGGCCGCGACCCGCATCCTGAAAGAGGTCGGGGGACGTCCTGCCGTCTGATCATCGCCCGAGGTTGCCATGACTGCCGGAATTCGCTATGAATCCCCCGGAAATTCCAGAAAAAAAGAAAGAAGGCCGCCATGTCAGATATTGCCAAACAATCCGCACAAATCCTGCTGGATACAAAATCCGTATTGTTCAATTCGCGCGAGCCGTTCACGTTCACATCGGGCCGGATCAGCCCTGTTTACGTCGATTGCCGCCGTCTGATTTCTTTCCCGAAAGAGCGCGGCACGCTGATGGATTTCGGCGCGCAGATCCTGAAGAAAGAATGCCCCGATCTGGATTATTGCGCTGGCGGTGAAACAGCTGGAATTCCCTATGCCGCATTCATGTCGGAACGCCTGAACCTGCCGATGCTGTATGTCCGTAAAAAGCCGAAAGGTTTTGGCCGCATGGCACAGATCGAAGGCGTGATGGATGAGTCCGGTAAGAAGGTCGTTCTGATCGAAGACCTGCAAACCGATGGCGGTAGCAAGAAAGTCTTCATCGACGCCCTGCGTGAAGCCGGTGCGGTTGTCGAGCATTCTTTCGTCGTCTTCCATTACGGCATTTTCCAGGCCAGCGAAGACAACATGAAAGCCATGGGCGTGAAGCTGCATGCGCTGACCACATGGTGGGATGTTCTGGCCGTCGCGCGCGAGAAGAAATATTTCGACGAAGAAACACTGAATTCGGTTGAATCGTTCCTGAAAGCGCCGGATGTCTGGGCCGAAGCCAACAAGCATCTGGCAAAAAGCGCCTGATTCATCACTAGGAAACGTCGGCAAATAGGGATAATCTTGGGCCATGACGTATGCAAAAGGCACCATCCATTTCCACGCTGCCGCTTCCGAGGAAGCGCAAGACGCCCTCTCGACGCTGATCAGCCTGTACGGTCAGTGCGGACCCGATGAGGCCGACGTCATCGTTGCGCTGGGCGGCGATGGCACCATGCTGGAAGCACTGCATAACTTCTATCAATCCGGCAAGCCGATCTATGGCATGAACCGCGGATCGGTCGGGTTCATGATGAACCCCTACCGCGCCGAGAATTTTCTGGAACGTCTGAACAAGGCACAGAGCGTCACGCTGCACCCGTTGCGGATGCGTGCCACCACCAAAGACGGTAAAGAAATAGACGCAATTGCGTTTAACGAAGTCTCGCTGCTGCGCGAGGAACGCCACGCCGCGAAAATCAGCGTCACCGTTGATAACATCGAACGCCTGCCGGAACTGGTGTGTGACGGCATTCTGGTGTCAACACCGGCAGGCAGCACCGCGTACAACCTGTCCGCGCACGGCCCCATCCTGCCGCTATCGGCAAACGTGCTGGCACTCACCCCCATCAGCGCGTTCCGTCCACGCAGATGGAAGGGTGCGTTACTGCCATCGCATGTATCAATCAAGTTTGTTGTGAAGGACCCGGTCGCGCGGCCGGTCAGCGCCACAGCTGACTCCACGGAAGTGCGCGATGTTGCCTGCGTCGAAGTGCGTGAATCAAAATCACTCTCCGTGACGTTGATGTTCGATCCCGATCACAATCTGGAAGAGCGCATCTTAAAAGAGCAGTTTTTGCCTTAAAGCCGCAATTCATGTATATTCATGTGTAACAGGGAGTGCTTTTAAAAGGCGCTCACATCTTACCATAATAAAAATCTTTCCTGCCTTTACGAATTCTTCATACCTGCGATCTAGCCTGATCGACAACAATCAAAAAAACCGGGTGTTGCTGGCGCAAGAATGCGTCAGACGAAGAGCAATAGAGCAAACAGCGTTTATGTTCGGCCAGGAACATGAGGCGAAGCGTATAAAACATACGTGAGCCGATATGTGACGCCGACCGAACGAAAACGATGGAAGCTCTAATAACAACACAAGTCTGGGAGGACTAAAGACTATGGCTTCGACAAGTGCAAAAGCACGTTTTTTGCGTGCCCACAATAATAACTATATCGACTTCCTGAAAACACCCGGCATCACCGTGACGAAAGCACCAACCGAGTTCCGCGCACCGGGGCTGGGCAGTGAATTTCTTGAAGCGGCAACCGACCCCTACAGCAAATCGCGCAGCAAGCGTTTTTACAAACCGGAAAATCTCTGGAAGGAAGTGATCGGCAAGAGCGGCGCCGTCGATTCCGAAACCGCGCGTCAGTTCGTCAACGACCTGCTGAGCGGTGTCTTCGCCAACAGCGCCCGCATCCACGATCCGCGCGCGCGTCAGGGTCTGAATGCATTGGGCTTTGAAACCATCATGGCACTCTATGAAAGCATTTCTCAAAGCGATGCCAAGGGCAACAGCCTGTACCTGCGCGCCCTTTATACGTCGCTGGAAATACCGGATTCATTCTACGAAAAGCGGATTACACCGGTCGCGCAGTTCTTCGATGAAAGCCGCAAGGCCGAGATGGAGCAAAAATGGAATGAAGCGCGCCGCGAAGGCCGCATCCCCGATCATGACGGCAGCTTTGAAGACGCCATGGGCGAAGAGCTGGCAAGCCCGCCGATCTGGAGCGCCGCAGACGCCAAACGCCGCGTCCAGCTACTGCAATTCCTGTGCGACAGTTATAGCGATTCAATCGGTGAAACGCGCGTGCGTGTCGGCCTGTTCAATGGCAAGCCGGGCCTGAAAGGGTTCTACATGCACAAAACCGACGAGAACGAAGAAGTCATCGGCCTGAATATCAGCGAGATGGGA
>JAMHVA010000057.1:0-12876 GCA_035904625.1 Alphaproteobacteria bacterium
CGCATGACATAATCAGGAACCATATCCACCAGTTTGAACGATGCCATCGCCATCATGTAAACCACGAACGCATAAATCAGCGTGAAAACAAGCTGGTCGATGAATCCACGGAAGAAATTCACGCCGCCAAGCTTGTCGGCAGCAGGTGGTGCTGCGATATTGGCATCGAAACCGGTCAGGTTCGACGTCACCAGCGGCCACAAATCATGCAGCACCCGTACCTGGGCACCAAAGATCGCAACCGATGCCAGCAAACCAAAGACGATCAGGATCGGCCGCAGGAAAACCTCGAGCACAAGATAATAACCGTTCAGGGCGGCATCACCCGGCAAACCGTTGCCATCGATCCGCAGGTGCGCCAGCGCCCACAAAGGTGCGCCCACCATCGCCTCGAGAATGGTTTTCACCCATACACCCACCGCAAAGAAAAAGTAGATAAAGGGCATGAAGGGAACCACATAGAACAGCAGGAACCCGGCCGTCAGCCCGGCAAACGCAACCTTGCTGGCGATACTGCTGGCGAGGCCCGCAATATTACCGGCCATCTGCAAGCCCATGATATTCGCAAGCCCCCCGGCCAGACCGGCAAATGCCGAGGCTCCCAGGTTGCGGATCGCGCTTTCAACAAGTGATTTCCCGACGCCAACCAATTGTGCCAGCGGGTGAACATTTTCATTTTTCACGAGGTTATAAAGACCCTTGGTGCCCAGAAACGCATGAATGGCATCGGTAAAAATATTCCCGGTGGGTTTGGCAACTTCAGTTTTCTGGCCCCAGACTTTCTGGGCGTAATATAACGATTCAGCCTGTTGTTCCTCGCCGGGGCGCGGGAACTGGATCGTGCGGCCATCGGCGCGTTTGGGAAGATAGCGTTCAGCACCGGTAATATCCTGGTCGAACTTCTTACGCTCCGTCTTGACGTGTTCCATCACCAGCGGGAAATTACGAACCATAGGTGCCGCATTGACAGCGCCGATCAGCGCGCCATTCAGTTCGGCGATGCGGTTATACCAAAGCCCGGCTGACGCCCAGCCAAACATATCCATCTGCAGGAACGCAGGGGCCGTAATCTGGTCAAGGACGGCATTTGGGATCACGTTGGTTTCAAGGTCATTGATATAATTGTCGCGAATACCCAGCAACTCGTTATCAAAGACCGGAACAAGATCCGGGTCGTGCCCGGGATATCCCGCCATATGCTTGCGCAGGACGCGATGGCCGATAATGCCAAAGGTTCCGTTCGTAACCGATTCCTGCCAGATTTCGTTCACGACAAAATCATGGTAGTACTCAAGCATGGCATGAGAGCCGGGAGAATAGGCATCCTCCACCGAGGTGATCTGGAGCACAATCTCGCCGCAGTACGGTTTAACCTGGCCGGGGTAATCCTTGTGCAGCGGATTGCCGCCGCTGTCGGTTTTATATTCACCAAAGACGTAATAGAAATCGCCGGTATTGTTAAGCGTCAGGCCGTCATCATATGTCGGGGCGGTATCAAGATCGATGCGCATGGTGGCGGCGGCAATGCCGAACGGGTTGATCATATAACCCTTGATATCGCGGTCAAAAAGGAATTTTTCAGAACGGATGCAGGCGCTTAAAACGGTCGCAAACTCCAGCAGGGAATTGAGCTGCGCCGGATTAGGCGAGCTGACCAGCGAATCAGGATCACCCAGAATCGTACTGGCAGCCGGCACGGCATCGTTCACAAACATATTCCAGCCGTTAGTGGCAAAACCCGACCCCCATTTGGCCGCGTAAAGGACGATATATTGCGATGAATTCAGACCCGATGCCATCGGCACCAGAAGGCCGAACGCCACCACCAGACGAAGCGGTGCCCAGACATGGTTGAAACGCTTGCCGAACGGCGTGCCGGATTCAGCCGTCTCGGCAACAATCGACGCGATCAGGTAGCCCAGAATCAGCATGCCGACGACAACCAGACCCCAGTTATAAACAGAGATAAACTCGCGCAGGGCACCATGGAACGCATTCGGCCAATACGTATCGACCACAAGATTTTGCGGATTGTACTGGGTCCCGGCGAAACAGGCGATTCCCTGAGCGACGCAAGAATTGAAGAAAGGAGGGTTGCTGAATGTCGTATCGAACCCAAATAGCCGGTCAAGAAGGATGAACGCAATATCATCGTCCGGATTCGTCGTTTCAAACATCGTGCTGAAATAGGCCGGCATCGCCAGCGCCGAGCCGATCGACAGCACCGCCAGCACCAGCATAACAACCTGGAGCGCAAGAATGAAAATACCGGTCACGATCAGTCCAAAAATCAGAATCTGATCGATATTCTTCCAGCTGAAGTGAATATTACGCCAGGCCTCGAAGAAGACGTGACGCAAGCCATAGCGGCCCATGTTAGCCGAATTCAGGTACGGGTGGTGCGGCGGCAACAGCCGTGCCGTATTAAAAATCTGGGCGACAAAGAAGGCGATAAACGTGAATCCTGAACCCAGCAGTCCGTATAGCCGCGGTAAAACCTGCGGCAGTAGAAGATACCCAGCAACTTTTTTAGCGCGGACATTCATCTTACGAACGGACCATCCTATTTCTTCGCCATCTGGCCGACAGCGGCAGCACTTTTATCTATCGCCGTCTTGCCTTCACTCAGAACATTGCCCAACTGGCCACCGACCATATTGGCGCCGACCTTCATCTTGACCATCAAGCCGTCCGGACCTTCTTTATTCTGGTCCATAAAGCTTGAAACATCGGTGCCAATCCAGCGCATGATTTGTGCCGGCAGCTGGTCAATCATCTTGAACGAACTTGTACCCATCATGTAAACGACAATCGCATAAACGACCGTATAGAAGAACCGGTCGGCAACACCGCGATAATACTCAAGACTGCCGGTCTGGTCCGGCGGCAACAACTTACCGGTAGAGGCGTTGTAACCCGTGACGTTGGACGCCACCAGTGGCCATATCTCGTTCAGGACTTTGACCTGCGCGGCAAAGATCGTGATCGACCCCAGCATCGCAAAAATGATCAGGATCGGCCGCAGGAAAATTTCAAACAGCATGAAATAGCCGCCGCGCGCGGCATCGCCGGGAAGGCTGTTGCCATCAATCCGGATGTGCGCCAGCGCCCATAGCGGCACCGCCACCACAGACTCGAAGATACCTTTAACCCAGCCGCCGACGGCAAAGAAAAAGTACAGGAACGGCATGAACGGCAGAACATAAAACAACAGGAAGCCCATCGACAGGCCCATCATGCCAATCTGCTTCGCAAAGTCCGCCACCGCCGTACCGATCTTGCCCAGAGGCTGGATATTCTTGAACAGGTTGGCGAAACCGCCGGCAACACCGGCAGCGCCGGACGCCCCGAGGTTACGAATAGCGGTCTCGACCAGAGCCTTGCCGAGAGCAACCAGCCCGGCCAACGGATGGATGTTGGTATTCTTGGAAAGCTCGAACAGGGCCTCTTCCCCGAAAATCGTATCAATCGAGTCGAGGAACGGATTCATACCGGCCGTTGGCGTGCTGCTGTAAGCATCGGTCCAGACTCTTTGCGCCTGATACATGGCAACCGCCATCAGGTATCCTTTGGGCGGATCATATTCGGCCTTTTTCTCACCCGAGATTTCCGGATTGAACCGCTCGGGACCGGTGCCGCTTTCGTTGTATTTCAAACGCTCTTTGCGTGCATGCTCCATCATTTGCGGATATTTGATCGGCACCGGCATCGCGTAAGCGGCGCCCAAAAGCGATCCATTCAGGCGCGCGATATTGTTGTACCATATACCGGCCCCGGCCCAGCCAAAATCAGTCATCGTCGTCCACAGAGGGCTGGCCGCCTGCGAGGCGATACCGGCGGTAATCAGCGCATCGACTTCAGAATTGAAGAATTCGCGAACTTCTGCCAGATCCTCACTCTTGGGCGTGGGATATGCCGGGTCACGCGGGTCGGGAGCATCGCCATAATTCCAGCGCACATCCTCCATATTACGTCTTACGTATGAATAACCCATCGTACGTATTGACATGCCAGTACCGCCATAATCACCGGCGCCAAACACGTCACCGACAAACATAATCCCCATAATCCTGTGATATCCTTCCAGAATCGCATACGCCCCCGCTGAAAGAACATTGTCGACATCTGTAATTTGAAGAACAACCTCGCCACAGACAGGATTGACCTGACCCGCATAATTCGTATGGACAGGAACGCCAGCCTTTTCTTCATAAACGCCAAAAACATAATGAATGTCGCCGTACCGGCCAAAATCGAGAGCATCAGCAAAGGAAAGACCGGCGAGATCGGCACGCGCAGCAGGCCCCACCTGGTCCGGAAAAATCACGTAGGGTTTAACCTCTCGGGGGTTACTGCCTGATGCTTCAGCGACCTTGCAAGCTGCAACAACATTCGCAAATTCAAGCAAGGTGTTGACCGGCGGCGAGTTGGGGATCGCAATCAGGTTCTTGGGATCTCCGAGAATCGTTTCCCCTGTGCCGGTGGCGTCGGCGACAAACAGCGTCCATCCGTTCGTGGCAAAACCGGATCCCCATTTTGCCGCATGCATTACCAGATATTGAGCGGCGTTAAATCCATTCGCGACCGGGATCAACAGGGCAATCGCGATCACCATGCGAACCGGCGCCCAGACGTGATTGAAACGCTTGCCGAATGGCGTGCCGGACTCAGCCGTTTCAAGGAATACGGTTGCCCCGAAATACATGAACATGATCATCGCGATGACAAGAAGGCCCGTACTGTAAATCTCGAGCATGACCCGCAACGCCTGATGATAGGGCAGCGGATAAGGAGCCGCCGGATGCGGGTATGGGTTCTCGGGGTAATCGAAGCAGTCAATCGATTGCTCGACGCATGATCCAAAGAAATCAGGAAGGCCAAAAATCGAATCCAGCAGGATAAACGCGATATCGTCAGTTGGATTGGCGGTATTAAAGAACCCCCCTGCAGGTAATCCTGCATGCGCAACCTGCGTGAAAAGCGCAAATCCCAAAAAACAGAATTGCATGAAAAGAATGAGAATCCCGATCAGGACGAGAGCAAAAATGATGATCTGGTCGATATGACGTCGCCCATGAACGATTGTATGCCAGGCTTCAAGCGTGACATGGCTTAATCCATATCGCCCGAAATTGGCAGGGATAAGGTACGGATGCCCCGCGGGCAACAAACCAGCCGACCGGAAAATCTGCGCTGTATAAAAGGAAACATATCCGAAACCACCGGTCAGAAGCAGCTTTGTCCGCGGAATGACCCGCGGAAGCAATGCAACTTTCAGAACCTGACCGGCCGTTAGCGCCATACGTATCTCTCACTCTCAAACCGGATCGAGCCGGTGACTGCGAACATTAGGGATCGGGAGGACCGCCGCCGCCACCGCCGCCGCCACCGCCGCCACCGCCGCCGCCACCGCCGCCGCCGCCACCGCCGCCAGTACCACGAGTCGAGAGACTGCGGCCACGGCCGCCTAAAGCATTGGACAGCAGGCCGATCGGAGCGCCCACGCCCGTACCAATGACACGGCCACCCGCCGTCAAGGCCCGGGCACCCTGACCGGCCAGAGCCGCACCGCCAAAAGCCGTCGTCTGAATGAAGTTGTCCATGCTCTGACCCTGGTTTTCACTGAAGGTGTGAACGCCATGGCCCATCCAGCGCAGGATATTGTTCGGCACCAGGTCGATCATTTTGAACGACGACAGCGCAATCATATAAACAATAACAGTGTAAATCAGGGTGAAGAAGAACTCATCGACGATTTGCCGCTTGAATTCGATACCCAGAATCTTGCCCGCAACCTTGGGAGCATCGGCTTCAAAACCTGTCAGGTTGGCCGTCACCAGCGGGAAGATGCCATTTAGCGTTTTGACCATGGCCGCAAACACAGCCATACCCGCCAGCAAACCGAAGACCGTCAGAATCGGTCGTATGAAAATCTCAAAGATCAGGAAATAACCATTCATGGCCGTATCGCCGTGAATGCCATGCCCGTCGATCTTCAGGTGTGCCAGTGCCCACAACGGAACACCAACCATGGCTTCGAAAATCGATTTCACCCACGAACCAACCGCAAAATAGAAGTACATGAACGGCAGGAACGGCAAAACATAATAAAGAATAAACCCAACCGTCAGCCCAACCGTCGTGATACCGACAAACATGTTGCTGATCGCATGGAATGCGCCGCCCAGATGCGGGTTCAGAATTTCGGTCATACCGCCCAGGAACGAGAACCCCATCGCAACCATCAAATTGCGGATAGCGCTTTCAACGATGCTGCGCCCGATCGAGGCAAGCTGTGCCATCGGATGAGTTTCCGAGTTCTCGCGGATCGTGAATAACCCGTTCAGGCCGAAGATGGCGTTCAGCGTGTCGAAGAACACGTTCCCCTGCACTTTCATCTCGATCTTTTCGGTCGTGTTCTGTTCGCGCCAGTATTTGTAGATGTTACTGAGCATCTGCGCGATTTCTTTTTCCTCGGCACTGATTTTCAGTTCAGTAGAACGATCCTTGCCGGCGCGATAGGGCTCGTAACGATCCATCGCGTCCATGTTCTGGTCGGAACCGCTTTTCTGCGACTCAACCGTCTTCATGATCAGCGGCATTGATTTCGGCGTTGGCAAGTTGATGGATGCGGAAACGAAGGATCCGTTCCATTCGGCGATCTTGTTGTACCAGATACCGGCACCGCCCCATCCGCGTTCCAGTATGTCTGTCGTCACGGAAAAATCGGTTGTGGCGATAGCGGTGCCATGCCCCCCCGTGATAACCGCATCGACCAAGGCATAATAAACGGACTTCAGATTCTGGCCGAATGCCGCCGACGGGAAATTCGGACTGCGCCCTACATTCGGGGCAACACTGCATGCCCCGACATCACCCGTCGTAATCAGTATGTCGCACGGATCGACGCCCCGCGCCTTGATATAGGCCGCCGTCATTTTGTCGGCAAATTCGACAACATCGCCGTAATACCAGAGGTTGGTCAGAACGTTGTAATAGATTTCCTGAACAAGCTTGGCACCGTCCTGCGTCAGGTCGGTGGTCGGCACCACGATCTCGCCGCAGAACGGTTTCACCAGACCCGTCGAATCCGTATGGCGCGACTCATATTCCCCGTAAACGATCAGGATGTCGCCCTTGTTATAATAATCGACAGCCGTCTGCCAATCCGGTGTTGCCACCGCCGTGATTTCCTGATTTTCCTCACCGGCCGCCGTTTTCCGGACCAGATAGGGGGCGATACGCATGCCCTTCGGCAACGCATTACCGTCTTTATCCTTACGGCCATCCAGGTCCTTGTAAACAATCTCGTAAGCCTGAGCGCAGGATTTGACCATCGTCATAAACTGGACCAGCGGCATCATGTCCGGCGTCTTGGGGCGCGCAATCAGCGATTCATTACACCAGCCCGCAGCGTTTTCGGAAGGGCCCGAGCCGCAATCAAGACCGAAACTGACAATATCCTGATTATAGATGGTCCATGCGTTCGTCGCGAAGCTGGATCCAAATTTGGCGGAATAGAGAACGATAAACTGCGCCGAGTTATAGCCAAATGAAACCGGCACCAGCAGGCCGACAGCCACCACAAGACGGATCGGCGCCCAGATCGTGTCGAAACGCTTGCCGAACGGTGTGCCGGATTGTGCGGTTTCCGCCACCAGAATGACGACATAATAAAGGACGATAAACACAGCCACGATCAGCATGGCCATGTTGTAGAAATTAAACAGCGCGTGCAAACCGTCACTGAACGGCGTCATCCCGATCAAAGCAGGATCGAATTGCGATTCATAAAGATTAGGCACCGCGAAAACCCGGTCCAGCAGCATAAAGGCGATATCGGTATCGCGCTGGGCGGCGGGGGTCGAGAACAGGCCCGCAGGCATCGCGTAAACGGGATCGAAAATCAGGCTATAAGCCAGAATGAAGAACTGGGCGACCATCAGCACCATGCCCAGCAGCAGAACGAAGAATATAATAATCTGATCGATATGCTTGCGATCGAAGACCAGATGGCGCGCCGCTTCAGCCACAACATGGCGGATGCCGAAACGCCCTTTGTTCTCGGCGTTCAGGTAAGGGTGCGTGGGCGGCAACAGGCGGACGGCAGAATAAATCGTGGCCATCAGCATCGCCAGCCAGCCAAAACCCTCTTCGGCGAACGCCTTCAGCCGGGGAACAATTCCCGGCAGCATGGTGTAAGCCAAAACTTTTCTGGTATTAACGTGTTGATGTAGATGCACTTTTTATGACAATGCCCCCATGCACTATTCCGCCTATAGTATCATACCGCCAGATACATAAAATTTTATTTAATTATGCTTACTAAACATAATAGCAGAAAACCGCCCCTGTTGCCAGAAACGGTTCTCAAAAAAATCCTTTATTTTCAATAATCAAACCGCAAGAAGGTTCATTTATTAATCGTATTTGGGGTGATGAATATCTATGGCTTTCGAGAACCGGAGCGCAGCGTACTTACAGGTACCTGAGCACCGGAAGCACAGACAACGACCCGAAAGGGCGTTGGACGCCGAAGGCGCCCACAGGGCAAGCGCCGTTAAAACGGCGCGCGTCAATGACATGATAGGCATCCGTCAAATACGATTAAGCAGCCCTTGTTAAGGGCTTGTATTTAATCCGGTGCGGCTGGTCGGCGTCTTTCCCCAGACGGCGCTGACGGTCTTTTTCGTAATCTTCGTAGTTACCCTCAAACCAGACGACCTGCGAATCCCCCTCGAATGCGAGGATATGGGTGGCCAGACGGTCAAGGAAAGCACGATCGTGCGAGATAATCACCGCGCAACCCGGGAAGTTTTCGAGCGCTTCCTCAAGGGCTGAGAGTGTCTCAGTATCCAGATCGTTGGTCGGCTCATCGAGCAGCAGGACGTTAGCGCCACTTTTAAGCATCTTGGCAAGGTGGACACGGTTGCGCTCACCCCCCGACAACTGGCCGACTTTCTTCTGCTGGTCGGGACCACGGAAATTGAACGAGCCGACATAGGCACGGGATGCCATCTTGATCTTGCCCAGCTCAAGAATATCAAGGCCGTCGGACACTTCTTCCCAGACATTCTTGTTCGGGTCGAGCGAATCGCGGCTCTGGTCGACATAACCAAGCTTCACGTTGTCAGAGACCTTGAAGGTACCGGTATCCGGCGTCTCCTGACCTGTGATCATGCGGAACAATGTGGTTTTACCGGCACCGTTCGGACCGATCACGCCCACGATACCGCCCGGCGGCAATTTGAAGGACAGATCCTCGATCAGCAGACGGTCACCAAACGCCTTGCGGATATTGTTCGCATCAATAACCACTTCACCCAGACGCGGCGGCGTCGGGATAACGATTTGCGTACCGCGTGTATCCTGCTTTTGTGATTGCGCCAGCAGGTCATCATAAGCGGCCACACGGGCTTTGGATTTCTTGCGGCGGCCTTCCGGCGTGCCCCTGATCCACTCCAGTTCTTTCGCCAGTGTTTTCTGCAGTTCGTCTTCTTCCTTGGTCTCTTGCAGCATGCGTTTGCGCTTGGCTTCAAGGTAGGCAGAGTAATTACCTTCGTAAGGAATGCCGCGGCCACGGTCCAGCTCCAGAATCCAGCCCGTGACATTATCCAGGAAGTAACGGTCATGGGTGACCATCACGACGGTACCCTCGTAATCACCCAGGAAACGCTGCAGCCATGAAACCGATTCAGCATCCAGGTGGTTGGTGGGTTCATCGAGCAGCAACATATCAGGCTTCTCAAGCAGCAAACGGCAGAGCGCCACACGGCGGCGCTCACCACCGGAAAGTTTTGTCACATCCGAATCCGCAGGCGGGCACCGTAATGCATCCATCGCGATTTCCACCGTGCGGTCCAGTTCCCAGCCATTCACGGCATCGATCTTCTCCTGCAAATCGCCCATCTCGGCCATCAGCTTGTCGTAATCGGCATCCGGCTCGGCCATTTCCATGCCGATGACGTTGAAACGGTCGACCATGGCCTTGATCGGGGCCAGACCTTCCATCACGTTTTCCTGAACATTTTTGGCCGGATCGAGGTACGGCTCCTGTTGCAGGTAACCGACGCGTGCGCTTTTCGCGGACCATGCCTCACCCGTGAATTCCTTGTCCACGCCCGCCATGATTTTCAGCAAGGTCGATTTACCCGAGCCGTTCGGGCCCAGCACACCGATCTTGGCGCCGGGGAAGAAGCTGAGGGTGATATTTTCCAGAACCTTTTTCCCGCCCGGATAGGTCTTGGTCAGGTTATTCATTACATATACATATTCATACGACGCCATGGCGGACCCTTATCTTCTTCATTCATTAACCGGAATGGCGGCACAATAATCTGAAACCCCTGAAGGAAGCAAGAGTTCCCGCCCTTTCCAGAGGTGACTTCACGGTTTTACAGCGTACCGGATAGTGCTATTCTTGGCGGGCCTTACTTACGGAGATTCTCTATATTATGCCACGCGATACCATTTCCACCGACTCGATGTCCGAAGCCTCCCGCAACCGGGCCGATTATTCCGGCCACGGCAGCGCCAAGGGTGCCGCCGGTTACAGGGCGGACAACGAAGAGCATGTCGAAAATCTTCTGAACGGTTTTGGCGAAACGCACGTCATCAGCCCGCCCGCGGAAGGGTTCAATGATATCGCCGTCGCGGCGTCGTGGGACAATATCGAAGTGCAGGACGCCGGCCTGATCGGCAAGATCCTGAAGAAGGTGACGAAAAAGGGTATCGATATCGATCTCGGCTGCCTGTATGAGCTGCATGATGGCTCCCGCGGCTGCCTGCAGGCCTTCGGCGAGATGTTCGGAAACTATGACAACGCCCCCTATATCAGCCTGTCCGGCGACGAACGCACCGGCAACAAGGAAGGCGACGACGAGGCCATGCATATCAACGGCAAGAAATGGCCGGATATCAAACGCCTGCTGGTCTATGTCTATATCTATTCGGGCGAAGCCAACTGGGACGTGATCAAGCCGCAAGTCCATATCCGCATGCCCGGCGAGCAACCGCTGAAAATCACACCGGCGATCAAGAAGACAGACCTGCCGGTCTGCGCGGTCGCCGGAATCGAGAACACGGGTGGCGGCATCCGCTTCACCAATTACGGCGAATACTTCCCCGGCCATGCCGAAATGGACCGTGCCTACGGTTTCGGTCTCGAGTGGGACGACGGACAGAAATAAAACAGCCACAAGGAACGCTTCTGACATGAGCGATTTTGACACAGACGACGATTTCAAGCGCTTCCAGCAGGAAGAAGAGGATATCCAGCCCATCGACATCGGCGGCGGCGCGGCAAAAGGCACCCTGGACCTGCCGCGTGACCTTGGCATGCCGATCGATCAGACGACCACCACAGTCGTCGATGGCACAGAAACACAGCCCGATCACGTCGATCAGGCGACGATGCGTGAATACACGCTGATACACCGGGGCGAATATCTTGATATCCTGAAGAAAGACCCGACCCTCAAGCGGGTAAAGATCGGCGCGGGCTGGGAATTGCGCCTGCTGGAAGAGAAAAAAGTCGACCTTGATCTGTCGGTCTTCATGTTGGATCGTACGGACAAAACACGCGAAGACTCAGACTTCATATTCTACAACAATCCGACCGCTTACGAAGGCGGCATCAAACATACCGGCGACAGCCGTACCGGTGCGGGCGAAGGTGATGACGAAACGATGATCATCGACCTGAACTCCATTCCGTTCGACATCCTGAAAATCATGTTCGTGCTGTCGATCTACGACGAGGAAAATGAGGGCCTGAATTTCAGCCTCGTGCGCGATATCTTCGTGCGCCTTGTCAACGACGATGACCAGAACGAAATTTGCCGCTTCGTCTTCAAGGATGATGAACTGGTCGGCGGTAACGCGAGCTATGTCGCCTGCCTGATCCGCGAGGGACCGAAATGGGTCTTTGAGGGACAAGGCAAGTTTGTCAATGCCGGACTGGCCGAAATCGCCACCGGTTACGGCATCATCGTCCGCGAGTTGCAATCAACCGGTCAATAGAAGGAGGGCAAACAGCGTTTGATGTCCGGCCCAAAATCATACGGGGACATGAGGCAAAGCGTATAAAACATACCTGAGCCGGAATGTGACAACGACCGAACGAAAACGATGAATGCTCTAGAAACCGCGCCCTTTGACGTTCAAAATCTGATCCGGGCGGATCTTGGGTGATTTGCCGCCGCCGCCGCCATACTGATCGGCAAAGCGGTCGCGTGAGTGGAACGCCTCTTCCAGAAGATCATCGATATTCGGAACATTGCCGCCCTGAAGTTCCTGCACCACCAGCTGGAAGAAATGGCAGGACTTCTCTTCCCAGTCATATTTGTCCTGTCCGTACGCTTCGCTGCGGATCTTGAAATCCATCACGTTCCATTTGCCGTCGGCCTGCGGGGTGGCGCGGGTAAAGCAGATCGGCTCCATCGAGCCTTTGCCCGGCGGCGGATTGTCATACATGAACTGGATTTCGCCTTCGACATCGGTCAGATCGGACCCCATCCGCACTTCGGCCATGCAGGTGATGCCCTTGGCCGCGTCATACGCCGACCAGGGCACACTTTCATAAGGGCCGGGTTCAAACCCCACCCCCATCTTGTCCATCAGCTCTTTGAGCGTCGCGCGCATAAATTCATTATATCCTTAAGGATGCCTAAAGTGGCGTGAAAATAGAGCAAAGCGCCCTGAATTGAAAAGAAAAAATCTCGTTTTTGGCCGTTTTACCTGAATTAACCGAAATGTAACCCCGAAAGGACTATAAAAATAAGAGAAATGTAAGAGGAACATCATGGATTTAAGAGACGAACACGGCAAGGCACTGGAAACCAGAACCAATTATTACCGCCTGACAGACAGCGGCAG
>JAMHVA010000058.1:0-3292 GCA_035904625.1 Alphaproteobacteria bacterium
CTTATGCGGCTTCCCACTCTTTTTCAAAGAATGAATTCAGGAGCGCCTTGACCTCTACGGAAGTCTTCAATGAATTGATCTCCGCGCGCAGGGCCGCCGCATTCTTAAAACCGCTCATATACCATGCCAGATGCTTGCGCCCGAGGGCCACACCCTGATACTCGCCGTAATACGAAAGCATTGCCTCGTAATGATCCATGATGAGCGTATAGAGCGCTGCTTTATCCGGGGCTTCCGGAATGCTCTCACCCTTCAGATACGCCATTGTATCGCGCAGAATCCATGGTTTTCCCTGCGATCCGCGCCCGATCATCACGCCGTCGGCGCCTGATTGCTCCAGCGCGCGCTTTGCATCTTCAGGTGTTAGAATATCGCCGTTGATAATCACGGGGATTTTTACGGCATCTTTCACAGCACGGACCGCCGCCCAGTTGGCGCTGCCCTTATACATCTGGTTGCGCGTACGCCCGTGCACGGTGATCATCTTGACCCCGGCCTGCTCGGCTTTACGCCCCATTTCAGGCGCGTTGATGCAATCATCATCCCAGCCCAAACGCATTTTCATCGTCACCGGAACATCTACCGCCTTCACCGTGGCGATCATGATTTGCTCCGCCAGCGGTACATCCCGCATCAGCGCCGATCCGCCCATTTTGTTGACGATTTTTTTGACGGGACATCCGAAATTGATATCGATGATCGCCGCACCGCGTTCGACATTCATGCGCGCCGCTTCCGCCATCACATCCGGCTCACAGCCCGCAAGCTGCACCGCCATCGGAAACTCGCCTTCGCAGCTTGTCGTCATTTTCAGGGATTCACGGCTGTGCTGGATCATGGCGCGGCTGGCGATCATCTCGGAGAACACCAGACCAGCGCCGAATTTCTTGACGACACGGCGAAACGGCAGGTCGGATATCCCCGACATGGGCGCCAGGAATACGGGATCGTTTATTGTGATATTGCCGAGTGTGATGACCATGGCCCACCGAAAGACCGGGAAAATGGTCGGAGCAAGAGGATTCGAACCTCCGGCCTCTACGTCCCGAACGTAGCGCTCTACCAAGCTGAGCTATGCTCCGAAATCTCGTCAGGGGCAGAACATATAATTTTTCCAGAATTTGTAAAGAAATTTTTGCTGAAAGCGGACTCAGAGCCTCCTATTTCCCTGTAAAATCAGCACATTCTGCTCATGACGCACAGCATCATATTATGTCATTGCGTAAACTCCCTTCGCCTTGTAGAACTGGCGGCATAACATAATCAATCGGGATCAGGGGGATTTCATGAACCAGTTTCAGCGCCTTGCGGGCATCATCGCACTGTCTTTTTCAGCCTCAGCAATGGCGGCAGACGCACCGCAGACTTACGCCGACCCCAAAGACATGAGCTACGCGGAAAAACAGACTTTGGTGCAAACTGTTGGCTGGCGCTCTTGCACGAGCCGCAAGGCCAAGGAATTAGACGCCGCAGGCGTTGCCATTGCTGCGCTTCGTGCCGATGCCGCCGCCGATGTCACGCGCAAAGCCCTGATCGAACGCGGATGGACGGCGGAAGATGCGCAACGCATGGTCGATGCTATCAAGGACAGTGATGCACGACGCTTCAGCATGGTTATCACCGCCAAAGTAGATGTCGGGAATGAATGTTTCCGCGAGTTGAATGTCACGCAGGAAGATCTGGTCACAAGACTGGAAGATGTTCGGCGGAAATACGGCCCCGAGATCGAAAACCACGAAAGTATAAAGCGCCTGATCCCGGGAATGAAACCGAACTAATAGGCACGGTCGACCGCAAACGTCGCCAGCTCTTTCAGCAGGTCGCGCAGTTCACCCTTCGGCACTTCTTTCAGGTTGTCCTGCGCTTTTTTGGCGTAGCTGCGGGCAAGCTCCATCCCCTTGTTGAAGGATTTATGCTTCTTCATGATGTCCAGCGCGCGCGGCAAATCTTCCTCGCGCTGGATACGGTCTTCCATCGTGCGCTGCCAGAACGCTTTCTCACCTTCATCGGCATCGGCCAGCGCATAAATCACCGGCGCGGTCAGCTTGCCTTCACGGAAATCATCGCCCACGGTCTTGCCCAGCTTGGCCTGATCCGCTGTATAATCGAGAACGTCATCGGCGATCTGGAACGCCATGCCGAGATTGAAGCCGTAATCACGCAGCGCCTGAATGGCTGTCTTATCCTGTCCGGCGATGATCGGGCCGATTTCACACGCGGCGGCGAACAGTTCCGCCGTTTTGCAGGCGATAATCTTTTCATACTGCTCGAGGCTTAAGCTCATGTCGTTTGCGAACGACAGTTGCAGCACTTCACCCTCGGCGATGACGGCAGAGGCATCGGAGAGGATGCGCAGCACATCGAGAGAGCCATCTTCCACCATCAGCTGGAAGGAGCGGGAAAACAGGAAGTCACCGACCAGCACGCTGGCCTGATTGCCGTAGACAACATTGGCGGACGGATTGCCGCGGCGCTCGGCGCTGTCATCAACAACATCATCATGAAGCAGTGTCGCAGTATGGATAAATTCAACGGCAGCCGCCAGTGCGTAAGGGCGTGTGGTCGCCTCATCATACAGGCGCGTGGCCGACAGGGTCAGCAACGGGCGAATACGCTTGCCGCCCGATGCGATCAGATACCCGGCCAGTTGCGGTATCATCGGCACTTCGGATTTCATGCGATGAAGGATCAGGTCGTTCACCTTCTTCATGTCATCATGCAGAAGATGGGACATGCGCTCCAGCGGATTGCCGGAGTCCTGATCTTTTGTCTGCTGTGCGGGGTGTGCCTGCATGGCGCTAAGAATTAACCGAAAGCCTTGGAAAGCGCAAGTTTTATCCCTATAAAGGGCTTTATGGAACAGCCTGAAGAGATCTTCGTCCTGAACAAACGCGTGCGGCTTTTACAGCCGCCGAAGGGCTTTCGTACCTCGCTCGATAGCGTGATGCTGGCGGCAGCGTGCCCCGCCAAACAGGACGACCATGTTCTGGATATGGGGGCCGGTGTCGGCGGCGCAGCGTTCTGCCTGTTCAAACGTGTCGGTTGCGCCGTGACGGGTATTGAACTGCAACCCGGTTATGCATCACTCGCGCAACAAAATGTCCCGCTGAATGACGCCATCGGCAAAGTACAATTCATCCAGTCCGATATCCGTAATTATAAAAGCGATACCCCGTTTGATCATGTCATCTGCAACCCCCCCTATTTCGAGGCAGGCGGCCATACGATATCCCCCGATGCCCTGCGCGCACAGGCACTGGGTCATCAGGATGAAACCATGTCGGTGAAGGAC
>JAMHVA010000059.1:0-3262 GCA_035904625.1 Alphaproteobacteria bacterium
CATGCCCGGCAAACGCGGTATTGTACCAATAACCATCCGCACGCTGGCCGAGGACCGGCATACGATAAGGGGTATAGGATTGCAGGCCGTCCCACGAAATGTCTGCTTCCACGCGGCCACGCAGTTTAGGATACACGCGAAACATATCTTCGAGCATCAGTCTGGATATGTCGCGGGGTTGTTTATTCAGACCGGCTCGGCCACCCCACATGATGCGGCGATCCGGCAACACGCGGTAATAATCACAGGCAAAACGCAAATCGTAGACGCAGAAAGGCGTATTGATGGTCTGGGCAAGATCATCGGGGTCCAAGGGCTTTGTCACCATCACATAGGTTTGGACCGGGAAGGTCACCAGATCGAGACGCCGGTCAAACCCCGGGCCATAAGCCGATGTACAAACGACGACATGCCGTGCCCTGACGGACCCCTGCGGCGTGGCCACAACCCAGTCCGCCCCTGATTTTTGTGGAGCGGACGCCTTGGTCGATTCATAGATGCGCCCCCCCTTGGCGGCAATCGCCGCCGCAATCCCCTGCGTATAGCGCAAGGGATGAAAATGAAAATCGTCGCGTGAAAAAACGCCGCCGTGGTAAAGATCGGTTTTGCAATGTTCCTGCACATGGGCACGCGACCAAAACTCAAGACCGAAATCAAAGAGACGGTTTGATTCCTCGACATCTGCCTGTAGAGACCTGACATCGCGGCCCCACGTAACGGCCAGGCTGCCATCGATAACCTGACAATCAATTCCAAAATCCCTGATTCGCTGGCGGATTAATTTTTGTGCATCGGTGCCCGACTTCATCATCCGGACACGCTGCGCCAGCGGTAACCCGGGAAGATTGAATTCGCCAGCATCGAAGCCGCGCAAGACAAATCCGCCGTTGCGCCCCGAAGCGCCAAACCCCACGCGATGTGATTCAAGAACAACCGGATTCATCCCGCGTTCAATCAGCCCCAGCGCCGTATTCAACCCGGCCAAGCCCCCGCCGATAATGCAGACATCAGCTTCGACAGCCCCTGTCAGGGCGAGATATTGCGGCACCCGCGACGTCGTACGCGTGTAATAAGTATCAGGAGTGGTTTGATCGGAAATCATAGGTTATGCCGTGACCGTGATGCTTGTAACCGCATCGCGGATACGCCACCACCAGTAAACCATTTGCGCGACATAACGACCCATCTTGCCGCCCGCATAGCCGAGACCGAAGGGCGCGAAGAGCTTATAGGTTTGATCGTCACCGGTGATCGCCGCCGCGACGACTTCTCCGCCCACGGTCGTTGGCACCAGGCCGTGACCGCCATAACCCATATTGTACCAGTAGCCGGGTTCGATCTGGCCGATCTGCGGCATCTTGTGCGGGGCATAACACATCAGGCCTGACCATGCGACATCCGGTCTGGTTTTACCGGCCAGCTGCGGATAGACCTTCAGCATGTCACCGAACATCAGGTTGGCAAGGTTATGCGGCTCGCCCCACAGCTGGACACGTCCGCCCCACATGATACGGCGATCCGGCAACACGCGGTAATAATCGCTGGCGAAGCGCGTGTCATAAATCGCATGTGATGTATTGATGGAATTTCGTAAATCTTCAGCGGCCACAGGTTCTGTGACCATGACGAATGTCTGCACCGGGAAAGCCGACCGTTCCAGACGGGGATCAAGGCCTTCGCTGTAGATCGAGCAGCACACAACAACCTGTCTGGTGCGCACAGAGCCCTGCGGCGTTTTCACCCGCCAGCCATAGCCGTCTTTCGTGATGGAAACCGCGCGCGTGCTTTCAAAAATCTTGCCGCCGCGTTCCTCAACCCGGGCGGCCAGACCGTGGATGTAGCGCAGCGAATGAAACTGAAAATCATGCGGCGAGAACATGCCATCGACATAACGTTTGGTCTTGCAATGTTCAGCCACGCGTTCAGCGGGCCAATATTCGAGGCCGAGACCCAGCGTATCATTGACCTCGCGGATTTTTTCCTGAAACCCGCTGTTGCGGTTCTGCCATGAGACAGTCAAAACACCCGGCGTCAGCGGCCCGCAATCGATATCATACCGGGCGATGCGGTCCTGAATCAGATGGCGGCCTTGCTTGGTAAGATCTACAAGATTGCGCGCATGATCGAGGCCAAGCTTACCGATCAGAGAATCTTCCCCCGCCGAATAACCCTTGGCAACGAAGCCGCCATTACGGCTGGAGGCCCCCCAGCCGATGCGGTGCTGGTCGATCACGATGATATTATTTTGCCCGCGCTCGCTTAAGCCAAACGCCGTGTTGATACCCGCAAGCCCACCACCGACGATGCAGACATCGCAATCGATATCACCGCGCAAGGACGGGCGCGGCTGATCCGATAGCAGGGTGCGTGTGTAATACGTATCGATATATCCGGCGGCGTGCATGATATCTTCCTGTTACGCAAAATTTTTATTTTTTAAGCCTCTTATTTCACAGGCATGGTAAAACCCCCGCAGCTTTGGCGGGGGTTTATCCTTTTTTATTTCTGGGCCAGAGAGGACATCATCATCACGGCCTGACGCCCTTCGACCTTGGCTTCCGATTCGACCTTGCCGATATCGGCCAACTCCTCACGCACGCGGGTCAGGACTTTCATACCCAGATCCATATGCGACATTTCACGGCCACGGAAACGCAGCGTGATCTTGACCTTGTCGCCTTCCTCGAGGAAGCGGCGCGCGGCCTTGATCTTGACCTGATAGTCATGGTCGTCGATGTTCGGACGGAATTTCAGTTCCTTGACCTCGATGACCTTTTGTTTCTTGCGGGCCTCGGCGGCTTTCTTCTGCTGTTCGTACTTGTACTTGCCGTAGTCGAGAATCTTGCAGACCGGCGGTTCGGCGTTCGGCGAAATTTCAACCAGATCAAGACCGGCTTCTTCAGCACGGGCAAGCGCATCCTGAATCGAAACCACACCAACCTGTTCGCCATCTTCCGCGATCAAACGCACCTGACGGGCGCGAATCTGTTCGTTGATGTTCAGACCACCTTCTTCCTGCGGGCGTTCGGGGCGGCGCATCGGCGGACGCGGCGGACGCGGACCGGACGAAAAACCGCCGCCACTGCCGGGCGGGCGTGATCCGGGCGGACGCGAACCCGGGGGGCGCGATCCAGAGGGACGACTTGAAGGCGGGCGGCTGCCCGAAGGGGGTTTATCAAAAGGCGGTATGGCCGATTCTCCTATTTGTGGTTATGCCAAAAACAAGCTGATTCATAGGCCGCTTTTCCCAATTAGGCAAGGG
>JAMHVA010000060.1:0-8471 GCA_035904625.1 Alphaproteobacteria bacterium
GTCGTAAACAAAACGACGGAAGGCAGTATCGACCTGACGCCAGTCTATGATTTCCTGCGATATGCTTTGACCCGTATGCTTATCTGTGATGATGCGATAATTCGTATTACCCGGATCGACAAGCTTGTCGCTGATTTCGAGCAACCGTGCACAAGCCACATACGCAGCACGATCAGGCACAGGCGGCGTCTGGTCCAGATACCCCTCAACCGTCTGAGCCAGCGTCTTGATCAGATCGTAAAGATCAAGTTTCCTGAACTGATCAACACCCGATGCCTCGGGGTGATATTCAAGAAATTCCATTTTGTACTTGCCGCCATCATAGCCGCGATCAACAAGCCCGACAGCATTCTTGACCGCCTCGACAACCAGCTGGACATGATGCGGATGGTTCTGCCAGTCAGGCCCCAGAATAATTCCCTCGGCATTGCGGTTCAGGAACTCCATCTGCAACGCAAGGTGTGCGCGGGCGCTATAGCGGGCAGCACCCTGTGCGGCTACAAATTCGCGATTCTCGACGACAGCCTGACGGATATCCAGTAAATCCAGCGTGCCATATACATTCCCGACGCCATGGCGTTTCAGCAATTCATTGGCATTCAGATCATCGAGATTCTTGCGTCCTTCCTTCTCATTCGGAACAACGACGTCTTTCACAAAACCATGCTTCGTGGTTTGATCTTCGACATTCTGCGCCTCTTTCAGCCATGAAAGATTATGCTTTTCCGCCCATGCGGTTGCGCGCGGGCCGCTCTTGGGGTCGCACAGATACATAAATCGCTTGGGCGTATTGGCCGGCAGGTCAACAGATTCCATCACCGGCAGAATGAATTTCAGTCCGGCCTGTTCCCAAAGCGACAAACGGCCAAAATGATAATCATCAAACAAGTCCGAGCGCGGAACGAAATAGCGTTCATCACGTAAAACCGACGGTCTGGATGCATGAGCAGCAAACGCCAGACGCGCCGTTGCGCGATCATCCTGCGCCGTGCTGACCCTGTAATCGGGTTTTGTATGAACAAATCCACCCTTGGGCTGATAAGAAAACAATTCGGCCTTCAACGCCGAAACCGTATCAGCGTCAATATCGGAAGACAGCGGGAGAATATTACTCTCAAAATAGGCACCCAGTTGCGGATGCTTTGCATACGGCATCCATGCCGTACATTTCGCCGACAGATACGGCAGCATGATGTCCTTCAGGCGATCCATGCGCGCCAGCTCTTCCGGATCGCGCTTTGCCAGTACCGGATGAAGCTTGCGGCGATCGAGCGGTGTCGCGTCATGCTTGCTGCGCAGCCAGTCGTCAATCTGGAAGCGCGCCACAAGGGCCGCAACACCCAGATCGGTGATAAAGCCACGTTCTACAACATCGACGATATGCTTGGCCGTTTCCCATGCGCGGTCAGCCAGCGGCACGGGCTGGCCCTTGTCATCGACGATATCGTATTCCTTGCCCGGCCCTATATGCTTTCTGTAGTCGTCCAGCAAGCCGCACTGGATTTGGTCCCCCAGAACTTCTTCCACGTTGGCATAACGTGAATACGCGTGATCCCCATACAAAACCATACCGGCAGAATCCAGAACACGCGGCCCCCACCAGCGCTCGAAAATCACATCCTGAAAAGTTGCCCCTTGCGATAGTGCATTATCGTTGCGTGTCGAACGCCATGCCCCTTCCGGCCCGATAACGCCCATGACGCCAAAACCATCGCGCAAGCCCATCGCGATGCCGTTCAGGGCAGAATTCTGAACCCTGTTCTTAATAATAACGCCGGTAAAGAGCTCTTTACCGGCTACCATATGCTTAAGACGCTGCGTCGTCAGGGCATCATGGCCGGTTCGAAGGACAACACTCCGGCGAACCTTGTCGCTCGACTTCTCAACCAGTTCATACGCCAGTTCACCGTTCGACATCGCCCCCGGCCCAAACCACGTTTTAACACCGCGCGTCACGGCATTCACCGCCGCATACGCAACAACCGGCTGCGCATTCAGGCGTGCGGTATACTCACTCTTGCCCAAAAGCTGAGGATCATAAAAAAGCTTGTCGTTAAAGAAATCAAAGGGGCAGATAGGCTTGCCGGGCAACATTCGCTCAACACGTTTGAGAGCGCTCTCAGCCATACCAGTTCTCCGTCATCTCGAAGGCGTTGAAACCAGAATCCCTATTTCTGACGTTTTTATTTTCAGGTCTGTGGTTTGATACTCTCATAGCCACGTACTCTTTAAGGTGTCAGAATTAAGCTGAGTATAGGAAATGACACCCGGAGTCGCAACATGCGATTTTGCTAAAATAGATATCTGTCAGCATCTTTTTTACGGGGGGCCGGAGCGCAGGAAATTTCATAAGAATCTCCGGCATTTTTAATAATTTCAGAGTTCCTGGATCCCCTCGATACCCGGGGACTTTATTAATGCGTTCCGCGCTGCGGGAGAGAAATTCCATGATCCCGGCAGTTTTATTTCGGCCAGCAAGCCCTCCCGTACCGGAACAAAAACTTTGATCCCGACCCGGCCCTTGCCCTCGACCTTTAAAAGCTGATCCAGTTGGCTCAGCGGCTTATCCGATGAGATATGTATATGGACCTCCTGCAGGCGGCTCGCCAGCGCGTCATCCAGGGGCCGAACATCCTGCGCGGTCATTCTGGTCTGTTCATCACGCTGCTCCGCCATAACTTTCAGCAGCAAGGTCTTACCCTCTTCCAGATGGTCCCGTGCACGGCTCAGAGTCTCGGAAAACAGCATCACCTCAAAAATCCCGGTTGCATCGGAAAGCTGCAGGAACGCGAACTTGTTTCCGCTCTTCTGCGAGACCTTGATATTCTTTTTCAGCAGGACGCCCGCCATATCGACCATGGCGCTTCCCTGCTTTGCAACCATTTCATTCAGGGCCGCAATGTTCATGATATTCATACGTTCCAGCTGCGCTGCCTTGCTATCCAGCGGGTGCGCCGAAAGATAAAACCCGACCGCGTCGAACTCGTGCGACAACTTTTCCAGCGGATCCCACTCGGCAATATCCGGCAATTCGGGAACCAGACTTTGGCTGGATTCCGCCGGACCACCAAACAGGCTGGTCTGGCCACTGGCGCGTTCCTGTGCGAGCGACTGAGCATGGCGCAACATAACCTCGGCAGCGCCATGCGCCTGTGAGCGCCGGATCGCAAAACTGTCAAAAGCCCCGGCGGCTGCCAACTGTTCGAACTGACGGCGGTTCATAAGGCCGGGGTCGATACGGCTGGAAAGATCAGCCATCGATTTGTATGGGCCATTCTGGCGACGCTCCGCGATCAGACCCTGCATTGCCTGCACGCCAATCCCCTTCAGGGCCGCCAGCGCGTAGCGCACGGCACGTCCCTCGACGGCAAATTCAACCTCTGATTTATTGATATCCGGCGGCAGTAGCGGAATGTCCATTTTATCGAGTTCTTGCTTGAAAATCGCCAGCTTGTCCGTATTACCCATATCGAGCGTCATCGATGCCGCCATGAACTCAACCGGATAATTGGCCTTCAGCCAACCCGTCCAGTATGAAATCAGCGCATAGGCTGCGGCATGTGATTTGTTGAAACCGTAGCCCGCAAATTTATCAATCGTATCGAAAATCTCGGAGGCGCGTTCCGGCGTGACCTGACTATGCTCGACAGCGCCCTCGACGAACTTTTCGCGCTGCGCATCCATCTCTGCCTGAATCTTCTTACCCATAGCGCGGCGCAACAGATCGGCGCCGCCGAGCGTATAACCTGATAACGCCTGCGCGGCCTGCATCACCTGTTCCTGATACACCATGATGCCGTAGGTTTCTTCCAGATAAGGCTGCAACTTGGGATGCATATAATCCGCATCCGCCTTGCCTTCCTTGATTTCGATGTAACGGGGGATGTTATCCATCGGGCCGGGCCGGTAAAGAGCGACAAGGGCAATGATATCTTCGAACCGGTTTGGCTTCATGCTCATCAGGGTCGCGCGCATACCCGCACTTTCAACCTGAAACACGCCGGTTGTCTTGCCTTCACTCAAGATCTTATAGGTTTTACTATCATCCAGCGGCACCTGCAGGATATTGACATCCTCGCCTTCGGCACTCTTGATATATTCAACCGTTTTCTGCACCACGGTCATCGTTTTCAGGCCCAGAAAATCGAATTTCAGCAAGCCTGCCTGTTCAATATATTTCATATTGAACTGCGTCACGGGCATATCCGATGAAGGGTCTCGATACAAAGGCACCAGTTCCTCAAGCGCCTTACCGCTGATGACAACGCCAGCCGCATGCGTTGACGCATGGCGGTACAACCCTTCCAATTGCAGGGCAATATCAATCAGCTTGCTGGTGGTCTCTTCGCTATAACGCATCGCGCGAAGGTCTGCGTCCTGCTCCAGCGCCTCTTCCAGCGTAATCGGGTTCGCCGGATTGTTCGGAATCATCTTGGCGATACGGTCAACCTGACCATACGGCAATTGCAGCACGCGGCCCACATCACGCACGACGGCACGCGCTTTCAGCTGTCCGAATGTAATAATCTGCGCTACACGATCATTGCCGTAGCGGCGGCGCACATACTCTATCACCTCGCCCCGACGATCCTGACAGAAGTCCACGTCAAAGTCCGGCATGGAGACACGTTCCGGGTTCAGGAACCTTTCGAACAGCAGGTTAAAGCGCAACGGATCAAGGTCGGTAATCTTCAGCGCCCACGCAACAACAGAACCGGCACCGGAGCCCCGCCCCGGACCCACCGGAATATTGTTATCCTTGGCCCAAATGATGAAATCCGAAACGATCAGGAAGTAACCGGGAAAACCCATCTTGATGATGGTATCCAACTCGAACTGCAAACGGTCATAATAGGGCTTCGCTGTCTCTGCTCGTTCGCCATCTGACATCCCCTCCGTAAAGACGAAGTTATTCAGACGCCACTCAAGCCCTTCACGCGATTGTGCTACCAGCTCATCAGATTCATTGCGGCCGCTTTCGGTCTTGAACGGCGGCAACATCGGATTGATGGCCTTCAGCAGATAGCTGCAACGCCGTGCAATAACAACAGTGTTCTGAACAGCTTCAGGCAGGTCGGCGAACAGTTCAACCATCTCTTCAGCAGATTTGAAATAATGCTCCGGCGTGACCTTGCGGCGGTCTGTTTCCGTGACATAGCGGCCATCGGCGATACAAAGCAAAGCGTCATGGGCCTCATACATACCGCGTTCCGAGAAGTAGCAATCATTCGTCGCCACCAGCGGAATATTATGCTTGTACGCAAGGTCGATCAGACCATCTTCGATCCGGTCTTCATCCGGCAAATTGTGACGCTGGATCTCGATATAGAAACGGTCTCCGAAAATTTTCTTCAGGCGCTTGGTCGCTTCTTCAGCTTGCTTGGGCTGGTTATGCAGCAAGTACTGCGCCACCGGTCCCTTGACCCCACCACTGAGGCAGATCAGACCTTTGCCGCGCTCCTCGATCATCTCCCATGTTACATGAGGCTGTACGTTGGATTCCACATCCATGAAGGAGCGGCTGACCAGAATACAAAGATTACGATACCCTTCTTCCGTCTGTGCCAGCAGAACCAGCTGATGACCTTCCAGCCCTAACTGTACCTGGCACCCCAGAATGGGTTGCAACCCGCCCTTGGCCGCTTCCATGGCAAACTCAAGCGCACCAAACAGGTTGCCTGTATCCGTCACAGCGACAGCCGGCATGTCATGTTGCTGGCAAAGTTTGATGATGGATTTGGTTTTGATCGCCCCTTCCGCCAGCGAATAGGCAGAATGGGTATGCAGATGGATAAACTGAGGATCGATCATGTCGGGCATGCGGCTATTAAAGCGCAAAAATGGCTGAAATCCAAGGGCCAGAGGTTATATAACCCCTGAAAACCGTTAGTAAACTAACAGGCGTCCGCCCTTCAGCTCAAAAATCCGGTCCATCTTTTCAGCGAGGTCCAGATTATGTGTCGCGATGATCGCGCCAATTCCGGTCGTGCGAACCAGCTCAACCAGAATTTCAAACACATCGGACGCCGTATGCGGGTCCAGATTGCCTGTCGGTTCATCAGCCAGTAGCAGTTTCGGATTGTTCGCGAGCGCCCGCGCAATTGCCACGCGCTGCTGTTCGCCACCTGACAGACGCGCGGGACGATGGTCGAGACGATGCCCCAAGCCTAATGCCTTCAGCAACATTGTCGCGTGATCGCGCGCATCGGCACGGGACTTCCCGGCAATCATCTGCGGCAATACAACATTTTCTAGCGCCGAAAATTCAGGCAGCAGATAATGGAACTGATAAACAAATCCGATAAATTCACGACGCAACATCGTGCGTTGACGCTCGTTCTGTCCGGTCACTTCCTGCCCGTTGATCGAAATGCTTCCCCGCGTCGGAGAGTCGAGCAGCCCGATCATCTGCAACAGTGTGGATTTTCCGGCGCCGCTAGGCCCCACTAGCGCGACCATTTCACCCTTGTTGATCGAGAGACTGAGGTCTTTCAGAACGGTGAGCGTTTCACCGCCTTGGCTAAAGGTGCGCTCAAGCCCATGAACCTCAAGAAGCTTTTGCTCGGGCACCAGCGTTGGTTTGAATGCAATATCGCTACTCATAACGCAAGGCCTCCACCGGATCGAGACGCGCCGCGCGGCGCGCCGGGTATATCGTAAAGAGAACGGAAAGGCCGATCGCAATCACAACAATCAGCGACACTTGATGCCACTGGATTTCCGAAGGCAGCCGTGACAGGAAATAGATCTCCTCATTGAAAAGGTTCGCTTTCAGCAACCCCTCCAGAAACTCCCTGATTGACTGGATATTCAGCGCAAACAATATTCCCGATATCGCACCGGCGATCGTGCCGGAAATACCGATCGTAGCACCGGTCATCATGAAAATCCGCATCATGCTGCCGCGCGTGGCCCCCATGGTGCGCATGATGGCAATATCACGACCTTTATCTTTGACCAGCATAATCATGCTGGAAAGAATGTTGAAAGCCGCAATGGCAATCATCAATGTCAGGATCAGGAACATCACATTGCGCTCAACCTGAAGCGCAGTATAAAAACTGCCGTTCATATCGCGCCAGTCATAAACCCCCGCTTCCCCGGCAACAACCGCAGATACCCGGCGACGCACATCGGCAATATGGGCCGGGTCATCCGTCATAATCTCCAGTGAGGATACGCCTTGCGGCATCTGGAAAAAGAGCTGCGCGCTATCCAGCGGCATAAAAACGAAGCCGCTGTCATACTCAAACATGCCGACATCAAAAATCATCGCCACGGTGAACGTGCGGGAACGCGGAATCGTGCCGAACGGCCCCGGCTTCCCTTTCGGCGCCAGCAATGTAATCGGATCGCCAACGATCAGTCCGAATTTCTGGGCCATTTTCGTACCGATCGCAACGCCGCCATCGGTAAAATCAGACATTTCGCCAGATATAATAGATTTCGAGATGATGGGCTTCTTCGCAAAGTCTTCGGCACGCATACCGCGCACCAGCGCACCCGAAGCGGAATTATTCACCGAAATCAAAACCTGGCTTTCGATCAGCGGCGCAACCGACAGCACGCCTTCCACATCCGACACCCGCAAGCCAAGAGCGTTATAATCCTGTAACGGCATATTGGTATAAACGCTCATATGCCCGTTCAGGCCCAGTATGCGGGTAATCAGCTCTGTTCTGAAACCATTCATGACAGACATGACAATAATCAGCGTCGCCACCCCCAGCATAATGCCGAGGAAGGAAAAGGCCGCAATAAGCGATACAAACCCTTCGGCCTTGCGCGCGCGCAGGTAACGCCCCGCCATCATCAATTCAAACGGTGAAAACATCAGTATGACTTCCCGATCAGGACCTTTTTGCCTTCATTTTCAAACGGCATACAGCGATGCGATACAGAATGATCACCCTTCAGCTTCTTAAAGCCTTCGGCATCCTTCAGGCTAACATCGCTGTCGATACGGCAGAACCCAAATCCACCACCATTATAGAAAGCATCGATATCTGCCAGTGTCTTTACATCGTGAATGTTGGCGCGGCAGAAATCAGTATTACGTTTCAGCATATCAGCCTGCATCTTATCCAGAACGGATTGCGCCGTATTCACGAATTCATCGCCAGACACCGTGGCCTTAGAGTCTTTGCCCAGATCACGGCGGATATAGGTCAACTTTCCTTCATCCATTTCCCGCTGGCCAATCTCGACACGTACCGGAACACCCTTCTTGATGGACTCCCACATCTTGTCGCTGGAACGCGCATCGGACGTATCCAGTTTCACACGGATACCCTTGGCTTTCAGACGCTCGGCCAACTGGCGGCAATGCTCAAATACCGCTGCTCCATCATCCTTCACGATCGGAATGATCGCAATCTGTTGCGGCGCTACTTTCGGCGGCATCACCATGCCGTCATCATCCGCATGCGACATGATCAACCCACCGACAGAACGCGTCGAGAACCCCCACG
>JAMHVA010000061.1:0-3992 GCA_035904625.1 Alphaproteobacteria bacterium
GTCCCAACGCCCATGCGCCCGGCAGACGTGAATACAAAATTGGTGTTCGTACCGAGAATACCCCCACTATTATAGATAATTTCACGATCGTTACCCGGCGCGCCCGTGCCACCTGTCGCAACAGAAGCCGCGGTAAAGCAGTAATTGCCATCTTCATCACAATACTGGACAGCACCAACATCACCTTCGACATCGACAGACAACGTACCACTGACCGCAGGGTTGGCCGCAGGCGTCTGGTCAATAATCAATTTGCCACCCAGCAGCGCCATGGTTTGATCAGCCTGTAGATCCACACCTGATTGATCACCCATAAATATGCCAAACGATCGATTGCCCGACACAAGAGGGTGAACACCGGCAGCAGCACCCAGCCCATAGATCACAGCATGGTTACCTGTGGCATGGGCTGTTTGACCTAATGCAAACGATCCATATCCGCCTGCTGACGTGCTTTGACCGATTGCAAATGACGTATCACCACTGGCGACCGTGTCATAACCGAACGCAGCACTGTAATCGCCTATATTGCCATTATCCCATTGACCGCCAGTCACACCACCTGCACGAATTGCCCCGGTCTCAGGATCGAAGAATAAACGGGTCCCCGCGCCTGCCGTGGGAACACTTGCGGTACCAGTATATGAACCCGTGTTGAGAAAGTCACCATTCACGTGGAATGTCGCTAACGGGTCATTCGTACCAACGCCGACAAAATCATCCGTATAATAAAGACGGGGATCCGCTACAGAAATTCTTGTCCAGTAATCAGAAGCGCCACCGCCACCGCCGCCGCTGGTGCCAATGCTTTCCCAGTTATTCGTCATCGACGAACAAACCTGGAGTAAGTCACCGGATACATAACGGATCGCGCCATGCAATGTAGCGCCGCAAACGACAGCGGACGTTCCGACCTTGATCTCACCACCAACATCCAGCATGGCATCAGGATTGCTGACACCGATACCGACATCACCCGTACCATCAATTGTAATGCGCTGCAGACCGCCCGCGACGAGAGATAGCGTATTATCGACGGGGCTAAACAACCCGGTGCCCGGCTCGGTTTCAAATCCCGGCAATGCCGCACTTGTGGTCGACATATCGGAAATAAAGCGGTCGGCACTGATATTGCCAAGAACACTTAAGGCGCTCACCTCAAGACCTGAAGAACTGAGGGTCATCTCGTTCGTACCGCCGACACTGAATCCCAGCCCCCCGGACGAGTAATAGATACCGCTACTGGATGACCCGCTAAATGCGTAAGACGGCGCAGCCGCCGATCCAGCGCTGCCCAGAACCTGCGCTGTGAACGATGCATCGCCAGTAACACCCAGCGTTCCACCCAGTGTTGAATTACCATCAGCATTGAAATTCGCGCCGAAATCAACATTGCCCGTGACATTCAGAACATCATCAATATCTGTCGGACCATCCACATCCAGATTGGAATCAAACTGGACATTACCCGTCACATGCAACGTATCATCAATCGTTGTGGCGCCCGTGACATCCAGTTCATCGCCGATTGTCACATCGGTTGAGAAAGATCCGGCACCCGTAACATCCAATGTTGTACCGTCCCAAGTCAGGTTGGGATCGGCATCCATCACACCGCCCGTGTTGAACTGAATCTCATCTTCACCGCCAGCGGCAGACACAGAACCGCCGGAACCGCCAATATTCACCCAGGCCGGATTCATCGGGTCCGTGAATGCATCGCACATCTGCAGCGCTTCTTTGGTGCCACCCGCCGTATCACGACGAAGAATACCGGAGTTCGGCGCATCCGTCGGGTCATTACATTCAGCATCCGGAAGAATGGTTTCATCCGGCAGCATGAAGAGACCGCCACTGGAAAGGTCGAGCGATGCCCCGGCGCCATATTGCGAGTCACCAGTGATCGTGGAACCGGAAAAATCGACATTACCGCTTGAGAATTGCGCGCCCTGCTGCACATCAAGCGCCTTGCCTGTGGTGATCGAGTTCGGATCACCGGATTTGATATGCCACAGGCCGCCGGACGCCTCATTGGCTTCAGCGTATGTCATTTCGGTGATGATGTCGTCACTGCCGGGATCACGCGTGATATATGTAGGGTCGGAAGAACAGTTGGAATCGAACACGCGGTTCGGACCCGCCGAAATAATCGCGATCACGACACCATTTGCAGAAGGAGATCCATTCAGCGGAGCCACATGTCCGACCGGCGTCGCGCAACCGGACCCGATCACGCCACCATGGTCCCACGAACAGTAACCGTAACGAATGCCCCACGGGTCGTTCTGCGTTGAACCCACACTGGGGAGGAAACCGCCGCCCGTCGGGTGATCGCTGGCACCCGGATCAACCGGCGGCACCGGTTCGATCAATGTATCGGCATCGCAATCCGGAAAAGACGGTGTGGTTCTTTGCTGCGCTTCCAGCATCGCCAGCTTCATGGCGATCTGCATCTGGCTATCCGCTTTGGCGCGCTGATTTAAGGATACAACCGTTCCGACAGGACCGCGCATCAGGGTGGATGTGGCAGCCCCCACCACGCCGACGAGCGCAACCGCGCCAAACAGCGTGAAAAAGATATTACCGCTTTCCCCCCAGCGTTTCGTCATGCGCCAGAGCTCCGCGGTAGAGCGTCAGTTGATCGGTAAAGAAATCCCAAAAAATTCCCCCGGGTTTCGTACGGGACACCCCTGCAGAGGCAAAAGTCCCGTCTTATTAATCTTTTCAAAAAAACATTACTAAATTGATAAGAAAACCAGCCGTTAACGAATTGTAAAAAGGCAAGCAAATCAAACCCCTTAAGTAGCAAGAGGGGGATTCTGAAAATTTCATTAACGAGGATGTTTTTCATGCAATTCATAGGATTAAAAACGGATGTTAAGGCAGGCAGAGAGAGGGAAAGCTGAAAGGGCTGGCGCCAATTGCCGACTTGCGAATCAGAATCTAGATCACCCTCTATCCTACTGATAAAATTAAGATAGATCAATCCATCCACAGAATTATACATAATCTGAATTGTTAATTGACCGGTTGAAATTTGGCTTTCAATGAATTGAAATCAGGATCAACATGCCTATGTTAGAAAAAACACCGACAGCAGACCTAAATCATGATCAAAAAACTCATCAGCCATCCCTTTTACGTCAATCTGGGCCTTGTTCTGATGGGTGTGGGAGCCTTGGGCTCCGCCCTGACAGCCCAGTATGTGTTTGGACTGGCACCCTGCCCGCTTTGCATTTACCAACGCTGGCCGTTTGTGATCATCGCGGTTTTAGGGGTGCTGGGCGTGGTTTTCAGCCTCAAAAAGCAGGAAAAGAAGGCCTCTTTTACGATTTTTCTGGCCGCATTGGCCTTTTTGGCCGGCGGAATGATCGCTTTTTACCATACAGGCGTCGAACAGCACTGGTGGAAGTCGGTTCTGGAGGGCTGCACGGTCACATTTGACACCGCGGCAGCAGATTTACTGAAACAGATCGAAAGCACCCAGGCGGCACGCTGCGATGTCATCCCCTGGAGCCTGTTTGGCATATCGATGGCCGGATATAATGCCATCATCTCGCTGCTGGCGGCCCCCCTCTGTGCCATCAGCGCCCTGCTGGTCGTGCGTCGGGCAAATGGCCTGTAGACTATTTCACGCCCACCAAAGTCAGCAACAAAGAGATTCCGGCAAATACACCGGCATAGAAAATATAAAATCCGATCGACTCTTTCAAAGTCTTTGGCTTGCTGAAATCAAACAGGTTCGTGAACATGGCAACCTCAAATAATGCTGATGAATTCAGCATTTCTAGAGGGTCACGCGCAAAAAATCAAGATTTTACACGCATTTTCTGCCATTCAGACAAGAAAAAAGCCGGACGGGCCCGCGCCTGTCCGGCTTTTGCAGTTGGAATGCTTACTTGTTGATCGTTGTCAGCAATGCCAGCGGCACAAGGCCGAGGAACACGCTGGACGTCCACGCCAGATAAAGGGCAGCCGCAACGATTATAATC